>JAGGYZ010000182.1 GCA_021162285.1 Candidatus Fermentibacteraceae bacterium | reverse complement strand
GAGCAAGGTACTCTCCTGTGTTGCAGATACCCCAGCCCTCTGTGTTAAGAAACAGTTCATCTTTAATTTCCATGGTCCAGGGGTTTATCAGATATGCTGTGTGCTCTTTCCATGTGAGAAGGCAGACTGTGGAGTCGTCGATAAATGTGAAACCTTCTGCGAAGACTGAATCAGGGAATCTAAGCAGGTTCAGGACTTCTCCGGTCTGTATATCTGTTTTTCTGAATGAAGACTGACCGTATCTGCCGGCGCTTTCCCACAGGTAACCGCTGTGGATTTCAAATCCCTGGGTAAATGCGCCCGGGTCGTGGGGAACCACCCCTGAAACACCGGGCGCAGAGCATACCAGTAAAATCAGATAAAGGATTACCGTCTTCTTCCGGAAGAAGTATCAGTGGAGCCCGTTCCGGAGGAGCTTGTTCCGGGTCTTTCTGAATTGGTTTCGGAAGACTCCCTGCTGCCTCTTGTTTCCGGATATGTTGTTCCGGCGTTTGTGTACCTCTCGGTGAACCTCGCAGCTCTTGCAGCAACAGCATCAGCAGAAGATGAGGCAAGTGAAGACGCTTGTATTTCGGCGTTAACCCATGCTACTCTGTCGAGGGGGGCAGGATGAGTCTGCCAGAAACCGGGACCGCTTGTGTGTGTGAGCTGGCTCATTCTGGCAAGAATGGAAGCCAGTGCCGCAGGGTCATAACCCGCTCTTGCAAGTATGTGTACCGCAAGGCTGTCTGCCTGTTGCTCTGACTCCCGGCTGTAGCCCCGTGTGACAAGATTCATGGTTATGTCGTCAACTACATCGCCGTAGTTTTCGGATAGTTCCTGAACCTCGCTGCTTCCCAGTTGCTGTGCTCCCTCGTGACCCAGGGTGGTCCATGCTGAAGTGAGTTTTGCCTTTTCAACAGACTGAATACCGTGCTGAAGTGCTATGTGGGCAACTTCGTGGGCCAGTATTGCAGCAAGTTCGTCTTCATTCTGGGCAAGATCGCAGAGCCCTTTGTTAAGAAGAACGATACCGCCGGGGCATGATAGGGCATTGATTGCAGAGTCGTCCAGAATCATGAAGTGCCACCCGCCGTAGGTAAAAGGCATTGGAGAGAAGCCGGCAACAACAGCACCAATTTCATTAACATAAGATACGGCATCCCAGTCGAACATAGGTGTTGCGGTTGAGAGAATATTGGCAGCTACAGCACGTCCTATGTAGTACTCTTCCGTGGCGGTTATCTCTCTGTTGGCATCATCGAATGCCTGGTAAACTGTAACCGCACTTTCAAGTTCATCACTATTCAGTACATCAGTTATGTCGCCCAGACCGAAAGCAACCATTGAAATCAGCAGCAGTGCTGTCATTGTGTGCCTCCTTCAAGAAGAAGACCTTGTGTAAGAAAAGTCTGTATTACAGACGGTTCTACAGTGATTGCTTCAATGGCATCAACCTGGTTCCATGGAAGGCTCTTTCCGGAAGCATATGAGCTTTCCACATCGCTGTTGAAACCTCTGCCTGCCAGCATTATCATGTCGCTGTCATCGGTACCCTGCGAGCCTTCAGAGAGAACAGCACCGGTAAGGGAGGTGGTGTGAACCCAGCCTGTTGTACCGCTGGCTGTTCTTATACTGTACCAGTCTCCATCCTGCTCAAGAATATCCACCACAGAACCGAATGCAAGCTCTCCAACCGGCTGGGCATAAAAAACCGGAGTGGGGAAGATGTGCTGTTCACGGATCATCACCGTTGCATTTCCCCCCACTTCAATATCTGTATCCTCTGCGAAACTGCTCAGTGTTACCAGAGCAAGGACCGCTGCGAGGAAAACTGAACCCCTCATTGTTCCTCCCTTTCAGAAGATGAAACTTAAAAGCCTGTGAATACTGAATATATGCAAAGAAACTACTTTGATGTAAGAACCCAGGTTCCATCCCAGCCGTCAGGTGTTCCTGTTTTTATGAAGTTTCTGCATCTTTCCGTCATTGTTTTTGAAGGCGGGTCCCCTGCGTTTCCGGCGAAGAACCCGAGGGCTGCCTTGAAGTCTCCGTTTCTGTAGAGCTTTAACCCTTTGCTGTATGAGTTACTGAATTCCGTTTCACTTAGCATGGGCTCCCAGATGGTAACAGACTTTTTCTGACCTACCACCATCACAGTATCTATTTCCCTGCAGATAAAACTGTCTGGAAGGGAGTTTCTGGTTGTGCTGGAAATTAGTATGGGGGTGCCGTAAACCTTATTCACGCCTTCAAGCCGGCTTGCCAGGTTTACATCACTGCCCATCATGGTGTAGTCGAACCTCTTGTCGCTGCCCATGTTGCCCACGACCATCGGGCCGCTTGCAAGGCCCATTCTTGTGGTCAGTGGAGGGAAATTGATCTGTTTTAGTTTTTCGTTGAGTTCTTTGTGTTTTCTCTGACATTCAAGAGCGGAATTTACTCCCCGGACCGCATGGTCTTCAAACTCAACCGGAGCTCCCCAGAAGGCAATTATTGCGTCACCTTCAAACTTGTCCACCGTTCCGCCACTGGCCAGAATGATATCTGTCATCTCTGTGAGGTAGATGTTAAGAAGCTTTACAAGCTCCTGAGGATCAAGCTGCTCACTTATGGTTGTAAACCCGGCAATATCGCTGAAGAACGCCGTCATCTCCTTCTTTTCCCCTCCCAGCTTCAACATTTCAGGATGGTTTGCAACCTGGGAAACAATTGCAGGAGAGAGGTACTGCGAAAAGGCCGCTTTCAGAAACTTCTTGTCTTTTGTGGCATACCGGTAGGCCACCACAGAACTGGCAAGAAGTGTAAGAATACCTGAAGTGACGGGTGGAACCGTAGTTACCCATACATTACCATATTTAAAGGCTGCAAGGCTGAAACCGACAAAAATCAGAATAGAAGACAGCCCTGTAAGCGATGCCGGTATTACCTTTGGAATAAGAGCGAGTGAGGCCGCCACGCACAGACTAAGAAGAAGGGTCAGAACAACAGTGATTGCCAAACCCTGCGTTGCCACATACCTGCCGGAAAGAATGTTGTCTACAGCGTTTGCAACCACCTCTACTCCTGGACATCTTGCAGAATAAGGCATGGGCTTGAGGTCCATCAGGTCGGATGCAGTGTATCCTATCAGAATAATCTTACCATCCAGCTGCGATGGTTTGCAGGCAGTTGTGTCTCCAGTCATTGCAGACAGGATATCTGCAACTCCAACGGTTCTGTAGGTTCCAACCGGCCCGGCAAAACGAATCTGTATCTCGTGATTGTCTGTGAGGGGGATGTTTGTTCCACCGAAAACAAGGTTTCTCCCGTCAACAGTTACAGAGTTGTCCTCATAGTACAGCATTGCTATTGCAAGAGCGGGCGAAGGGACCACTCCTGTTTCAGCAGGGAAAAACAGAGGAAGTTTTCTGAAAATACCGTCGTTGTCCGGGGTTGCATAAGGCGCTGCAAGAAGGGCTGCACCCTCTGCGATAGGTGTTACAGGCGGGGAGGCGAATCTGTATCTGTCGGCTTCCTCGGGCGAAAGGCTGATATCTATCAACGCGTTTGGTGGTATCGGCTGACCTTCTTCGCGGCCAAGCCCGGTGATGAACACGGTTTTGCCCTGGCCTGCCACAGCTCCGAAAACACTGTCTTCACCGGCTGAGAAGGTTGAACTGGTAGAGAATGTCATGTCAAAGTAAACGACTTCCGCACCTGATCGGTAAAGAAATGCCGTCATGTCCGACCATATCTGCCTGGGCCACGGCCATCCCAGCCAGTCCATTGACTCCAGAGATGCATCATCTACGCCTATGATCACGATATTACTGTCGGCTGATGCTGTATCAGGAAAAAGGTTAAATCGGAGGTCAAGCGTGAGCAGTTCCAGCTCTCGGTCGAAATGAGCAGCAGTTACAGCAATTGATAGCAGCGTTGATATACCAGCGATAATGAATATCAGTTTTTTCATGATTTGTTAATATAACCCAGAGGTTAACGCAGAACAGGGTACTGAAACTATATTCCAGTTTAATATATGCAGAATCAGGAGGTGGCGGAATGGATCTGCCAGTTGTGGCCATTGTTGGCCGTGTTAATGTAGGCAAATCTTCGCTTTTCAATAGAATGATCGGTGGAAGAACCGCAATTGTAGACAATGAAGCAGGGGTTACCAGAGACAGGAAGATCGGTACAGGGGAATGGAACGGCGTTAACTTTATAGCTGTTGACACAGGCGGTCTTTCGCCCGGCAGTGATGACCCATTTCAGAATGCAATTGTGAAGCAGGTTAACCTTGCTGTGCAGGAAGCACAGGTTATTATCGTTCTTGTTGACGGTACAGAGGGTGTTCATCCGTTTGATGAGGCTGCCGTTGAGCTTGTGAGGAGGAGTGGCCTGCCCTGTCTGCTTGCCGTAAACAAGATAGACTCCGCTGACAGGCTGGGTCTTGAGCACGAGTTCACCTCACTTGGCCTTGGAAAACCCTGGCCTGTCAGTGCAGCACACGGGCTTGGTGTGGGGGATCTGCTTGACGAGGTTGTACGGGACCTCCCAGTTGTTGAGAACCCTGATTTTGAAGGAATTTCTGTAGCGGTTATAGGAAGACCCAATGTAGGGAAGAGCTCTATTGTAAACCGTCTTCTCAACGATGAACGGAACATCGTAACACCTGTTGCCGGGACAACAAGAGATTCTATTGACTCCTACATTACACTGAAAGATGTCAACTACAGACTTATAGATACAGCAGGCCTCCGCCGGAAGGCCAGGAAGATGGAGGACATAGAGTTCTACAGCACACTTCGCTCCTGGAAGAGTGTGGGCAGCGCCGATGTGGTTGTTGTTGTTCTGGACGGTAACGAATACCCCACAACTCAGGACCTGAGGCTTGCAACAAGAGCCTGGGAGATGGGGAAGGGTCTTTTGATCTGTGTAAACAAGGTCGACCTTGGACTGGACAGGCATCTGTGGATTCGCAGTGTTGTTCAAAGGTTTCCACTGGCTAAATGGATTCCTATTTTCTTTACCAGTGCTCTGGAAGGAAAGGGAATGGGCAGGCTTCTTCCCATGGTGCAGTCTGTTGCCGAACGAAGAAAAGCACAGATTTCCACTGGAAAACTGAACAAATTGATGAGAGGAATTGTTAACGCTGTTCAACCCCCTTCTCCAAGGGGAAAAATGCTGAAGTTCTTCTACATTACCCAGGTTAAAGACACGCCTCCAGTTGTTGTTGCATTTGTTTCACGGGCAGACCTCATTCCGGATAACTACAAGAGCTACTTTGAGAACAGAATGCATGAAGAGCTGAACATGAACGGAGTTCCCCTCAAGATCGTCTACAGAAACAGGGAGCACTGATGAACGCAGCAGTGTACATACTTCTGGGTTTCCTCAGCGGTTCAATTCCTTTTTCCTGGCTTCTGGGAAAGTTGAAAGGTGTTGACCTTCGGGAGCACGGTTCAGGCAATCCAGGTGCCACAAACCTGCTGAGAACCAGCGGAACGGCAATGGGTGTTCTGGGTCTTGTGCTTGACGCTGCAAAGGGAGCGGCTCCGGTGTATTTTGCAGTATCAGCTGGAGTTCAGAGCGCATGGCTCCCCAGCGCAGTTGTAATTGCAGCTGTGTGTGGCCATGTGTTCATGCCCTGGTTTGGTTTTAAAGGGGGAAAGGGTGTTGCGACGGCTCTTGGAGCGCTGCTTGTTCTTTCAACCTATCCGGTTCTTGTTGCTCTGGGTCTGTTCATCCTGCTTCTTGCCTGTTTTAAAATGGTTTCTCTTGGAAGCGTTGTTGCGGGAATATCTTTACCTATTCTTGGTATTCTCTTCAAAGAATCCATGTACCCTGAAATTGTTTTCAGCATAATCGCCATGGCTATTCTTGTTACCCACAGGTCGAATATTTCGCGGATACTGAACAGAACAGAGAGGAAAATCGGTAAAAAATGACCGGTGACTTCCTGCTTATGAGAAGCCTTGTGGAGAAAGACCTCAAGGTCAGGTACAAGAGAAGTGTACTGGGCTTCCTGTGGTTTCTGCTGAAGCCGCTTTTCAGCATGGTTGTTTACACCATCGTTTTCACAAAGATCATCCGTTTCGGTGGAGCTATAGAGCACTTCTCACTTTTCCTTCTGACAGGGCTTCTGCCGTGGAACTTTTTTTCCGCTTCTCTTTCCGCTTCGACCAAAACCCTGCTTGACAACCAGAAACTCATAAGATCCATCTACTTTCCCAGGGTTGCTCTTCCCATCTCTGCTGTGATCGCAAATGCCGTACACATGCTCATGGCAATGGGTGTTCTGGAAATACTTCTTGTGGTATTTGGTCACACACCTGGGCTGTCTCTTCTATTACTTCCTGTTGCCGTTGTTTTTCTAGCGGCAATGACCAGCGGGTTCGCCATGATGATCTCTGTGGGCAATGTGTACTACAGGGATGTATCACAGTTTCTGGAGGTAATTCTTCTTGCATGGTTCTATGCAAGCCCTGTGATCTATCCCCTTGGTGCTGGCCTTATCCCAGAGCGAATGGAAGCTGTTATCAGGTTTAATCCGGTTGCAGGAGTGCTGGAGGTTTTTCATTCAACCATGTACTACGGTACCTGGCCCGAACTGTGGGCGTGGGTTTCAATGATTGTGTGGACGGCGGCTATTCTTGCTGCAGGTCTTGCTATCTTCAAAAGGATGGAACCGTCTGTGGTTAAGGAGCTGTAGCAGTGGAAATGGAAAAGGGTCTCGTTCAGTTCTCTGATGTGTGCCTTGACTACAGGCTGTACCGTGACAGGTCTGTAAGCATCATGGAGACCATTCTGAACGTGTTCGGCAGAAAAACCAGCCGTGACTGGTTCAGAGCACTTGCTCACGCTTCATTCCAGATATCTCCCGGCGAGTCTGTGGCTCTGGTGGGGGCAAACGGTGCAGGTAAGTCCACAACACTTAAATTGCTTGCAGGCATTTACAGCCCGACATCCGGAGAAGTAAGAACTTCAGGAAGAATTGCTTCACTTCTTGATCTTGGGGTTGGCTTTCATCCGGAGCTTTCCGGTGCGGAAAATGTATTTCTAAATGGAGCCCTGCTGGGCTTTGACCAGAAGAAGATGCTTGAGATTCTTCCGGGAATTGCAGAATTCAGCATGCTTGAAAGGTTCATGGATACACCTGTAAAATACTATTCATCAGGTATGTTCATGAGGCTTGGCTTTGCTCTTGCAACCAGTGTAAACCCGGACATTCTTCTGATCGATGAAGTCCTGGCCGTGGGAGATGCAGCATTTCAGGCGAAGTGCTACGACAAAATATTCGGTTTCAGAGAATCCGGTAAAACAATAGTATTTGTAAGCCACGACCCGGAAGCAGTTCGCAGACTTTGCACCAGGGCAATCTGGCTTGATTCAGGAAGGGTCAGAATGGACGGCCCTGTGGATGATGTTCTTGGAACATATCTGGATGCCAACGCCGGCAGACTTCATACCACCGCAGCATCTGCAACGCCCAGAGAGTGGGGCAGCCGTGAAGTTTATTTCAGCCGTGTTACCCTTACCAACGGAGACGGCATTCCTTCACGAACATTCAGGCAGGGTGATTCGATCAGAGTAAACACCGTAATAGAGACCAGAGAAGGAAAGTCAGTAAGCAACATTATTCTCGGCTTTTCCATTCATCGCCCTGACGGAGAGATAATTATGGCCTCGAACAACCTTGAGAACGGTGAACCGCTGCTTACTGTAAGCGGAACAGGTGAAGCTGTAATTGAAGTAACTCCTGAGATCATAGAGCCTGGAAACTACCTTCTTTCAATATCTCTCACCGGGAACAACACAGATTACCACTGGCAGGACTATTTCTACCCCATTTCACTTCT
>JAGGYZ010000289.1 GCA_021162285.1 Candidatus Fermentibacteraceae bacterium | reverse complement strand
CCGTTTCGTATATCAGATACTTGAAAACGAAACGACAATAAAAGTTCTCCGCATATGGACACACTACAGCTGACAGCACTGCCCGCCATGTGTGCCGGAGTATTCAAGCACCACCTACCCGGACGCAGCCGGGTTATATATCCTGAATACCAGGATGGGTTGAACAATGAAAGAATGGTTACTGATTGAAACAGCAAACCAGGTTGAAGAAGTATCTGTCTGGCTGAAGCTGGCAAAGGTAATGGGTATAGATACTGAGACAACCGGCCTCGACCCGCACACTTCCCGTCTCAGACTGATCCAGATTGCAGTTGAAGGTTCTGCAACTGTGATCTTTGACTGTTTCAGGATTCTGCCCGAAGCGGCGGATCAGTTATCTGCTATATTGACTTCCCAGTCGGTGAAGGTGTTTCAGAATGCAAAGTTTGATCTTCAGTTTTTAAGATCGGAGAATATCTCTGTATCCGGCTGGATCTTTGACACAATGCTGGCGGCAAGACTGCTTAGAACTTCAGGCGGCCCGCGAAGCGCCGGGCTGGCTTCTCTTTCAAGACACTATCTGGATCAGGAGTTGTCCAAGGAAGAGCAGAAGAGCGATTTTTCCACAGAGCTTACGAAAAGTCAGCTGGATTACGCGGCAAAGGATGCAGAGATCCTGCTTGAGCTGCGTCACATAATGCTTGATGAAATAAAGAAATACCATCTTGTTGAAGCAGCCCGTCTTGAGTTTGCCTGTGTGTATGCAATAGCTTCTCTGGAGTATGACGGGATTTACCTTGACAGGAAGAAGTGGCTCGCACTGCAGGAGGAAACGGAAAAGATCAGAAAAGACGCTCTTGCAGAACTGTACCCCTATATCGGGTATCCAACTGTGCAGCTGGGTATGTTCAACAATGATCTGATCTATGGTCACAATGTGAACAGCAGTAAACAGGTTCTGAAGATGCTTAACGACAACGGTATACCTGTAACCAGTACATCAAAACACAGTCTTGCCCGCTACAGCGAACACCCTGTTGTTGCTTCCCTTCTGAAGTACAGATATGCATCCAAGGCTCTGTCCAGTTTTCTTCATTCCATACCCCGGCAGATCAACAGAGCCACAGGGAGGTTGCATCCCCATTACAGCCAGATAGGCGCATGGAGCGGGCGGATGAGCTGTGGTGGCCCGAACATACAGCAGATTCCCAGAAGCCGGGCTTTCCGCCAGTGCTTTGCAGCCCCCTCTGGAAGAAAACTGGTTATTGCTGACTACTCTCAGATCGAACTCCGGGTGATAGCACAGATATCAGGTGACCGCAGAATGATCGAGGCATACAGAAATGGTGAGGATCTGCACAGATTGACAGCTGCACTGATTCTTGATGAACAGATGGATAAGATCACAAAGAAACAGAGACAGGCCGCCAAGGCAGTTAACTTTGGTCTTGTATTCGGTATGGGTCCCTCAGGGCTGCAGGCTTATGCCCGTGAAACCTACGGAGTGGAAATGTCTGCCGAGGAAGCGGAGCTGTTTAAAACGAGATTTTTCTCGGCTTACAGGGGAGTTGATGCCTGGCACAAAGATATACAGAGGAACAAACCATCTGTGTCAAGGACACTTGCCGGGCGGAAGCACATTTACAGCAGAGATTCCGGGATGTCCGGGAGGTACAATACACCTGTGCAGGGCTCAGCGGCAGACATACTGAAGAACGCTCTGGGCATGCTGTACACGGTGTTGAAGGATACAAACACCTTTATTGTCGCAGTGATACACGATGAGATAGTGCTGGAATGTGATGACACAAAGGCTGAGGAAACGGCACTGCTGCTTAGAAAAACCATGGAGGAGGCAGGCTCCAGATACATGAAAGATGTTCCTGTAGTTGCCGAGGCCTGTGTGGCAGACAGCTGGGCGGAAAAGTAGATACTACTCAGGAAACACGCTTACAACGACATTTACGACTGTCTTAGTTCTTGACTGGATGTGTAGGATATACTATTCTTGGACGCTATGGAACACAGGCCTGCCTGCAGATGTATGATTTGAAACGGGGCTTGTCCTGATTGCAGGAATTAAAACAAGGAGAGAGTATGAAAAGCTGGATGTCACCTGATGAGATACTCGATTTTGCAATAGGTGAGGAAGAGGGCGCAGTTAAGTTTTACACCGAGCTTGCTGAAAGGGCTGTACACAAAGCAATGAAAAGAGATTTCCTTCTTTTTGCCAATGAAGAGAGGGGTCACAAAGCAAAGCTCATCGCCGTTAAAGAAGGTAAGAAATTTCAGCCAACCAACGAGAAGGTTCTTGATCTTAAGATTGCCGATTACACGGTTGATGTGAATCCTGACCAGGTTGAAAACTATGAAGATGCTCTTGTTATTGCCATGAAAAAAGAAAAAGCTGCTTACAAGCTGTACACAAAACTCAGCGAGATGGTTGAAACAGAGGACGCAAAGAACCTGTTCGCATCACTTGCCCAGGAAGAAGCAAAGCACAAACTCCGCTTCGAGATTGCCTTTGATGATCTGCTAAAGGAGAACTGAGAAGAGGTACTTTAACAGCCTGAGATTTGTGGGGCGCCGTATTCCAAATGTTTGAGGCTTTTGGGTGGTTTTAACTTCCAGTTTTGATCTGAATTGAATTGGGGTGCAGGACTATGTTGAAGTTTGTAATTGTTCTCTGTATTTGTGTCTCAGTATCTCTTTCAAACAGATTGATTTTCTTGGGCCAGACATCCTTAAGTGACTATTCCCCTGCGGGGAATGACACAAGCAGCTGTCAATATGCTGGTGATAAAGTTTCGACATCCCTTGTAATCCAGTATGAATTTACCTTAACAGACCTGTTTGATGGAGGAGTTGAATTGGATGTAGCCCCATTCCATCCTTTTCGCTGGACAAAAGAAGAAACTGAAGGAATACCCTCGTCAAAAACTTATGATTACACAGAGTACAGTTTCAGTGTTTTTCTTGCTGCAAACCGCAATTATGAACATGTGACAGTTTTTGCCAAGGCCGTTCCCGGTCTTTATCTGAACAGAGTAAGTGTTCTGTATGATTTTTACGGTTATTACATGTCATCCAGATCAGCAGATATTTCATCAGCCCACTTCGGTTTGAAGCTTATGACAGGTATAGATATTCCCCTAAGCGAAACCTGGGGCGTGAGGCTGGAGGGTGGAAGAACATTTCTTCGTCGGGATGAATTTCCATATTACTGGAATACTCTTGATAAACTTGACAGCTGGAATCTCAGATTAGGCATTATACACGGGACGCTTTGAGCAAATCTTTCTACATAAGGTTGCTTGGATCCACATTCATTCTGACTGGGCCCCAGTGGATTCGTGTTGAGCAAGTTGAGCAAGACATTGAGCAAGTCAGAGCTATGGAATAGAGCAAACATCGATAAGAGGTGTGTTGTGAGCATTGTATATGTCAGTATTCTGAAAAGAGTCATCAATGGTTTCAGATTCTTCTTCTTTATTGGTCCGGGTATGCTCTATTACTGGTGGAAAAAGAAGACAGCTCTGAAGAGGCTTGAGCTGTATGCTGTGGAAAAGAAGATCAAACGGGAACTTACCAGCTCTCTTTCTGACTTTGGCGAACTTCACTGGGGAATCGAAGGAAGACCTATCGTAGCCAGGATCTGCCATGACAACCCCAGTTTCGGACCATGGATATCTGTAGACTTGAAGCTTAACGAGAGGATTCTCATACTTCACACCTACAGACCATAACCCGTCCCGGCGGAGGATGAGAGGAGTTCAAGTCTTCCATCAGTGCGTTTAACTACCTGTATAAATCCAGGGTGGGAAAATCAAATTACAGAGATGCACTGCTTGGTTCTCCCATCATATTTGACAAAATTGTTAAATTCTACTCACACTGGGCTCTTTACCTGTCCAGCGATATTGGTACAAATGGTCTGGTTGTTACCGGCGAGAAGATCAGATTCATTTTCGGTCCTTCGATGATACGGAGTGCGTTTCCGTACATCACGCCAGAGGAAATAGAGGCAGTTCTGCCAGACCTGCTCTATCTTGCAGAAAGTTTTGACAAAGTGTTTCAAACAGACGGAAATGGCTTAAATGACGCTTTAAGTGATTAGTTGTACCAGGTGCTGCTAACCAACAGATAGTCATCTTCTGCGAAACCCGCAGTTTGGATTCTTGTATGAGACAGAGACCTGAGATATATTTATGTGTGGTTGAGGAAAACAAAATCAAAGGAAATTCCTGGAACGACTCAGTTGCAGCTAATGTTAAAAGAGAAGAGCAATGCAGAAGATTCTTGAAAGAAACATGCTTGACCTTAAGAAACTGTGTCTGGCATTTGGAGTAAGAAAGCTCTATGTGTTTGGCTCAGCAGTTTCTGGTAATTTCAGAGATGACAGTGATATTGATTTTCTATTAACTCTGTCTGAAAACCTATCGATACAAGACTACACCGATAACTATTTTTCACTACAGCATAAGTTGAGAGAGCTCTTTGATAGAGAAATAGATATCGTAACAGAGAGAACTTTGTCGAACCCATATTTTATAGAGAGTATAGATGAGACCAAGGAATTGATCTATGAAGCGTGAGATCAAAAAACACCTTTATGATATCAAAGTTTCGATTGACTCTATAGAAGAATTTATGGGGGAGAGAAGGAATTTTGTTGATTACCAGGAAAACAAACTTCTGCGACGTGCTGTTGAAAGAGAGATAGAAATCATTGGTGAAGCAATGAGTAGGATACTAAAGTTGGATGAGTCAATCGAGATTGAGAACTCACGGAGAATAGTTGATGCAAGGAATTGGGTTATACATGGATACGACAAGGTTGATGATGTTGTAATATGGGGAATAGTATCAAATCATCTGCCTAAGCTTAAAAAGGAAATAGAAAGATTATTGGAAGTCTGCTAATCCTCTTTGTCAGCAATTGGTATCACCCGCCATACACCCAGCAGAATAATTACTGAGATCAGAAACCCGATCACGGTACCGAAAACATCATTCCAGTCAAATACACCCTTTGAAAGAATATTCTGCGCAAACTCATAAACAACATATCTCATTAAAAGAATGCAGCCAGCGTGTAACTCTGCTTTTTACCAGAGTTAAAAATTGCAAGGCCAAGAAAGATCTGAACAATAATTCCACTCCAGTTACCAATACTGTCGGTCAAACCGAAATCGCTTATGCCGCTCTCGCGGAAGTATGGACTGCAAATGTGTCTGCCGAACTCCGTTGCTGCAAATGCGGCGATGCCAATTAACAGAAAAATGAAACGGGTTCTTCCTGGTTTCAGAAGGCGCTCCCTTGAGTGGCCTGAACGAACTGCGGACGCGGGCATCTGGATTATGGATGGATACGACAAGGTAGATAGTGTTGTAGTCGTTTACTGGAACAAATGTGGAGAAGGCCACTACTTCTAGAGAAAGATGGTCAATAAGGGAGAAGATGTCATGATGGTACTATTATTTATGCTGGCAATTGTTACTGTCCTTCCTGGTGTGGCTTCAGGTGAGAATCCAGATATAGCCTGGGCCAGTATTTACAATGGTCCGATGTACAGCGGTACCGCTGCGGCGATTGCTCTTGATGAAGAGGGAAATGTTTATGTGACCGGCAAAAGTACAGGAGATGGCACGAGCACTGACTTTGCAACAATTAAGTACAACTCCGTCGGTGTTGAGCAATGGGTTGCTAGATATAGCAGTTCTGGTTTTCGCCACGATGAGGCTGTTGCCATTTGTCTGGATTCATCGGGAAATGTCTATGTTACCGGTTTTAGTAGCGGTGCGGGCAAAGATTATACCACTATTAAGTACAATTCCTCCGGTATTGAGCAATGGGTATCCCATTACAGTGGTCAAGGAAATGAGACAGATGAACCCAGTGCAATATGTGTAGATGTTTGTGGTAATGTTTATGTTACCGGAAGCAGCAATCAAAGTGGTAGCAATGCAGACTACGCCACTGTTAAGTACAATCCAGATGGTATTGAACAATGGGTCGCTTATTACAATCATTCGGGAAACCGGAACGATCACGCTGAAGGTATTGCTTTAGACTCAGACGGATATATTTATGTAACAGGAAGAAGCATAAATTTTAATACCCAGGGAACTTACGATTTTGCCACTATAAAGTATACTCCTGCCGGTGTTGAAGAATGGGTTTCTCGTTATGATTCTCCGGGAATGTACTCTGATGATTATTCCCGTGCCATTGATTTGGATGCTACAGGGAATGTGTATGTAATTGGTAATACTCCTTTTTATGATCAGGGTATCAATTATACATTAGTAAAGTATGATGCATCCGGTGTTGAGCAATGGGTTAGCTCTTACAATGGACCATACAGTCATGATGATTATCCTTCAGCTCTGGCTTTGGATGATTCCGGGAATGTTTATGTGACCGGGCGCAGTTCCGGCAATGGCACTGCTAGTGATTATGCAACGGTCAAGTACAATTCTTCAGGTGTTGAGCAATGGGTAGCTCGTTACAATGGGTCTGCAAATGGAAGCGATTGTGCTACTGATCTTTCTTTAGATATTTATGGAAATGTATATGTTACCGGTACCAGCATTGGTAATGGCACTCATATTGACTACTGCACGATAAAGTACAACACCTTCGGTGAGGAAGAATGGCGTATTCGATACAATCCTGAAACTCCCGGCACCTGGGATTTTGCTACTGCTATTGATGTAGACGCTGCAGGTAATGTGTATGTAACCGGTGGTAGCGAAGGTGGCGTGTCTATATACAGAGGATATGCTACTATTAAGTACAGCACAAGCCAGGATGTTGCGGAGGAAGAATCTCTGGAAATTCCTACATTAGATTGCCGGGTATTTCCGAATCCTGCTAAAAGTGTTGCTTATGCTACTTTAATACAGACAGAATCTTCTGATTGTTCTGTGCAAGTTTTCAGTTTGGACGGCAGGCTTGTCGAAACACTTTATGATGGAAATCTTCCTGAAGGAGAGCATATATTCAGATGGCAGGCTTCTCAATTCTCTCCGGGAGTGTATCTGTTAAAAGTAAATACAAATTCACTGGATAGTTCTTACCGAATCATTGTAATGAGGTAGGATACTCACAAAGTCCTCTGCCCGATCACAGACTTTTAAAACAAGTCGTTTCATGACAACAGCGAAATTGCGAATGCATGTCTGGAGTATCATCCGAGCGGGTTGCTGTTCTGAAGTGGCCTTTACTGCATGACAATCAGAAAGACCTTCCTGATATTCAACAGGAGGATGTTTTTCCAGCGGCGCTCAATGGAGCTGGGCAAATTGCTCTTGACAGCAGTGCGGGCTCGTCAGCGTCTGCCGTGCCAAAACAACAGGAAAGTGTATGCATGGATTAATCAAGCGGTAACAGCTTTTTTACCGGTAGAGGTTGACAAAAGAGAACTAACTGAGATTAGGGATAAAGAGAGTATTAGGGTTAGAGGTGAAGACTTTCAGGTAGATGCACACTACTTCCGTTGCCCCAACTGTGGTGAGGAATTTGACACATCAAATTCCGATCACGACTCTCTGGCTGAAGCGTATGATATGTATCGGAAAAAGAAATCCATGCTTTTCCCCCTTCAAATAAAGAAATTCAGGCATAAGTACGAACTCACTCAGAAAGAGTTGACAGCTCTTCTGGGTTGGGGAGCTGTTACTCTGAGCAGGTACGAAAACGGAGCACTGCAGAGTTTAAGCCACGACCGTGAGCTTCAGGAAGCAGATACACAGGCAGGTCTTCTAAGACTTGTTAAGCTAACGCCGGAGGCGGTCAGCAGGGAAAAGAGAGATAGATTAAAGAGTATTCTTCTGTCTAAGAGAGGTAGGAGAAGTGGTATTCTTGCTGGTCTTGACAGTAATCCTTCAAGTGTTCCACCAGAGGAAACGAATGGTTTCAGAAGATTCTCCTTTGAGAAGAAGTATCTGGGAGCGGTGGAATACCTGTGTGCCAGAGGTGGTGTACTGATAACGAAGTTGAACAAATTACTGTTCTATGCGGATTTTCTTCACTTCAGGGAAAACCATATATCCATTACCGGTTCCCAGTACGCAGCTTTGCCCTATGGCCCTGTTCCCAACGACTACAAAAACTGCTTGCTGTTATGGAGGAAGACCTTTCGCTTGTTGAAGTCCGGGAGGTTACCTATGAAAACAGTGGATATGCAGGGCAGATGTATGTAACCAGGATACAATCACACACTGAATATCTCACTGAGCATGAGCAGCAGACTCTGGAGAGTGTTTTAGAGTATTTCGATGAGATGAATTCTTCAGAGATCACGGAAATGTCGCACAAAGAAATCGGCTGGATACAAACCGAAACGGCCAGACTGATTTCGTACAGGCATGCAGAGACACTCCTTCTGACAGTCTGATTGATACATTGCGGCACAGCGAATTCCAAGACACGGTGCTCATACCGAACGGCTTGCAACAGGTTGCCTGAATACTATGTTCAGCAGGTGTCAGTTTTTTATTCAACGAAGGAGGATTCATGAAGTGGGTTACCCGTTCTCATGTGCACGTAGACAGAGTGGCATGTCCCTGGCTTATCAGAAGGTTTATCGATTCTCAGGCTGAGATACTTTTCGTTCCCAAAAGCCGGATTGAGGAAGTGGCAGACACAGAGAATGCCATTCCCTTTGATGCCCCTGGAGTGGAGTATGGTCACCATGACGGCAAATGCTCTTTTGAAACCCTTATAGAAAAGTTCGAGCTTAAGGATAAGGGGCTGCTGAGGCTGGCGAAGATCATCCATGCCGCAGATACCAGTGATATAGACAGCGATCCTCTGGCCAGAGGATTTGAAGCTATTGCCGTGGGCTACAGCCTTCGTTATCCGGATGATGAAAAGAATCTAGAGAAGCAGTTTGAGGTTTACGACTCTCTGTACGCCTGGTGCCGCCTTGATGTTGCGAGAAGTAAAACCTGAGATTTGTTTGATACCACTGCTGAACAGCAGCAGCTTGAAGACGAAGAAAAACAACACAGACCGGAGGCAGGTAAAGAGTGAGTGTGATTCCGATAATCAGTTCAAGAAAGAGATTTTACAAGGCCGGTGAAATCTCAAGAAGCCACAGGGTGAAGCTTGTTAACCTTGCCGACCCCAGGCGGTCTGCCAACACGGCAATATCCATGAGCACTCTTTCCACGCTTCTTGAAAACAAACATGTGATCCTTCTTATTCATGGTTACAACAACACATTTGAAAAGATATGTGATGCGTATCTCAGAATAACCGATCAGCTCGTAACCAACCAGATTCCTCACGATCAGACAGTAGGTTATGTGTGGCCGGGTGGCACAAAGAAGCTGAGCTACTGGCCTGCAAAGAAAAGAGCCAGACAACTGTCTAAAAAACTGGGGGAACTGATTGCGGACATCTCACTCTCTGCATCCAGGGTAGACATAATTGCACACAGTCTCGGCTGCTTTCTTACGCTGAAAGCCCTTCAAAAAATAGGCAGCATTCCAGTAAGCAGCATTTACCTCATGGCCGCTGCCGTTGGTAACTACAAACTTACCAGAGGCATGCCCTTTGCCAACGCCGTTAAGTTCGCCGCTTCTACTTTCATATTCAAGTCGGAAGATGATGATGTTCTCAAATACTCTTATCCCCTGGGAGAATGGGGTGACTATGCCCTGGGCTCCACCGGCCCGGTCCCCAGAAGCAAAGTTGTAAGCAACGCTCTTACCGTAGACTGCTCACACAACTCCGACCCCATTAAACACAGCTCTTACTCCCGCCGTACAGAAATATTCAGGTTCATCAGTCACAATCAGTTCTCCGTGAATTCTCCCGTTGAAACAAAGCTAATTCCCTGAATACAAGATAAAGTTGCCCGTTATCTCAGTAAAATCCTGGCTGTAAATTTACAGGAAGTTATGGCTCTAAGAGTGAAAATAACTGGAATCGCTCAGTTCAGGTACTTTGCATTAAGCAAGGAACTCATCAAAAATAGAATATACTTTATTGGTAGTCGATTTTAGTCAACTGGTATTCCCATTTGAATAAGTGCCTCTTCTGTTAGTAGCTGAGAAGGATCTTCATCAGAACTAAAGAAAATTGTAGTATCTGCGTAGGAAAGTTGTAACTGATATCCATCACCCACCACTGAATACTCTATGTAGGGATCATCCTCACCGAGAAAGTCCTCCTCTGAAGATGGCAGGCTTCCAGTTTCATTTGTAAATGCGTCAAGCTGAGCAATTACCATAAAAAGATAGCTGCTCATGTCTTGAATAATCTCTTCTTTTGTCTGCTCCGGTGGAGCATTCAATTTTTTGATCTCAAGAAAACTGTTTACTCCAATAGCAACAAACGCCACAAACAATATTCCAATTGCAATCAGCTTACCCTTCTTAGAAGAAATACTTTTCTTCTGCTGAATTTTCCTTTCAGAAGATTGCTTTACTTCCTGCTCTGCGAGGTCAAAGTTTTTATCGCTCATAGCTAGATTTCTCCGTCTTCAGGAATGAACTCAATTACAAATGTATAATTTCTTCCTAGTGAATACTGGAATGCGCCTTTATAGATTTCTTCAATAGCACTAATGAGCGCCATATCGCTAGTTGTTACAGAAATGCCATACATAATTCCAGTAAAGCTATGCTTGGGTCGTCCATCAATTACCCAGTTATCCCAATCATATCGGAATCCCATTTCGGATTGTAGATTGAAGGTAAAACCATCAGGAAGATAGGGCTTTAGTTCGTTGGGAATACTTCCAGGCCCCCTGTCTGGCGGGTACTCTCCTGTTTCAGCGAGACATGATTTTGCTGCAAGAAGAATTGTTTGATAGTCTGAAACAACCCTGGCTGCCTGAGCTTTTTTGGTGATGCCCACATACTTGGGAATGGCTATGGCCGCAAGAATTCCTATAATAAGGATAACAACCATTAATTCGATTAACGTAAAACCTTTGCGCATAAAACACCTCCAACTAGTTTATAAGCAAAAAGTATGCCCCGGGAAACGGGCAGTTTATAGTCGATTATATCAATAACAAAGGAATCCAAGTTATCATCACCTGGAAAGCTACTGAAGTACAACAATTCTTGCAGACTGTCTGACAGATGCATTGCGATACTGCGAATTTCAGGGTTCCGGTACTCACGGCGAAGGGCTTGCAACAGCCTGCCTGAACACTATGTTCAGCAGATCTCCGTATTTCGTTCAAACAAGGAGGAGTTATGAAGTGGGTTACCCGTTCTCATGTACACGTTGACAGAGTGGCTTGTCCATGGCTTATCAGAAGGTTCATCGATTCTCAGGCTGAAATACTTTTCGTTCCCAAAAGCCGGATTGAGGAAGTGGCAGACACAGAGAATGCCATTCCCTTTGACGCTCCCGGGGTTGAGTACGGTCATCATGACGGCAAGTGTTCTTTCGAAACCCTTATAGAAAAATTTGAGCTTAAAGACAAAGGGCTGCTAAGGCTGGCGAAGATCATCCATGCAGCAGACACCAGTGATATCGACAGCGATCCTCTGGCCAGAGGATTTGAAGCAATTGCCGTGGGCTACAGCCTGCGCTACCCGGATGATGAAAAGAATCTTGAGAAGCAGTTTGAGATTTACGATTCCCTGTATGCATGGTGCCGCCTGGATGTGACCAGAAACAAAACCTGATTGACCGGTAATGTCCAGAATAGATCAGGACAGTTTTATCGCTGCCTGCTCCAGGGGAGACACGCATACAGTTAAAAAGGCTCTGATAAAGAATGAACGTCGAAGAAAGATCTTCCGGGGAAAGCTTAAACCGCTGTTCGACATCAACGGGGAGGGCAGGTACGGCAATACAGCTTTTACCAGTGCGGCAAGTATGGGTGAAACTTCAACGGTGAAGCTGCTTCTGGAGAACGGGGCTCATGTTAACATCTCTGACAAAAGTTTTAATACAGCGATTATCCATGCTGTTTCAGAAGGACATACTGAAACCGTAAAGGCGCTTATTGAAGCTGGAGCAGATGTAAACTGGAAAAACGAGCTGGGAATGTGTGCTCTTCTGTATGCGGTTTCCAGGTCTTCTCCTGAAATTGTCAGGATGCTTCTTGACGCCGGTGCCAGTACGGATGTCACCGGTTTTTCCGGCGGCACGGCTTTCCACCTGGCCGCAAAGCGGGGCGATACAGAGGTTATGCAACTCCTGTTTGGCAGAGGTATAGATATTGATGCCAGAAATGATGCCGGGAAAACAGCGCTGAAAATCGCCTCTGAAAGCAAATACAGAGTGAGGAAAAGCAGCAGCCCGGAGAGAGAAAGCGACTACGAGGAAATAGAGCGGCTTCTTGTTTCCAATGGAGCAAGGCAGCATGGACTCTTCTGGGACTAGCTGGCTGAGATCGGCAGTTGAAGAACACCATTGTTACACACTACGGAGACTACGATCCGGTAGGGCTGGGAGAATACCTCCGAATAAAGAACAAACGCACAGATAGAACAGAGCTGTATCTTCCCGAAAACCTGGAAGAGCTTGTGGCAAAATACGGCAGCGAAGAGCTTCTTGCAAAAAGCAGAAAACTCATGCCAGAGTTGAGGGGTTCCTCAGACAAAGCTGTACGCAGGGTTGTGTCTATCCTGAACAGTACCGGCCGGGCTCTTGAGCAGGAGTTGCTTCTTTCGCTTCCCCGTTGATTCAGTCGTGCAAACAGCTGTATCGGTTACTGAAATTTCTCAAGACCTTCATACACCACTTTCTCGGACTCTACTGCTGATTCCTTTACAAACTATAACACTAAGTGATATACTATCAACATGGAAAAACTCGTAACAAAATGGTTCAGCAAGTGGTCAAGGAAAGCGGGGTTAACCAATTCAGCTATTCTCGAGTCTCTTGTCGATCTGGAGAAGGGGTTATCAGCTGCTGGTCTTGGCAAGAACCTTTTCAAGGTCAGGGTAAAACGAGAAGGCCAGGGCAAAAGCTCTGGATACAGGACGATAGTAGTATACAGAGAGAGGAAACGAGCCATCTTCTTGTATGGGTTTGCTAAAAACGAAAAGGGAAACATTACCAGCAAAGAATTGAATTTCTTCCAGAAATTGGGGAGTGATCTTTTGAAGCTGAGTCAATCCCAAATTGAGAAGGCAATCAAGGACAAAGTGTTGTTCGACTTGGAGGAAGTAAAATGAGAAAGGCAATGAGAGAAGCAATCGGAGGGACGGTAGTGGATCTGCTTAACTCTGATCTGCCAGTCTCTTTCACAAAAAGGGATTTCGATGAACTAGGATATGACTTTATAGAGGTTGAAATAACTTCAGAAGAAATAAAGGCGATAAGAGAAAAAACAAGGCTAAGCCAAGCAGTATTTGCCAAACTCTTAAATGTATCACCTTCATCAGTAAGGCAGTGGGAACAGGGCAAACGAATACCAACCGGATCAACAAAAGTACTTCTTGATCTCCTGAATAAGTCTCCACACATACTTGATTACAGAATTAAAGCCTGATATAATCCAATATTAAAGCAGAACAATCGAATGCAGTAGCACAGTGTGCTTCGTCATAAATAGACCGGTAACGCTGTCTACTGATTCGAAGCGTTTGTTAGCGCCTGAAACCGGCGTTGACAACGTTAAGCAACAGGACTTGACATGATTGTTGAACGCTGCCATCAGTATCTGTTGCTCAAGCAATGTAATGTGGAAGGGATGTTTATGCTTTGTATAGTGCTGGTTGTTCTTACTGTTGCAGACTATTTCATTCCGGATCCAATACCGTTTGTGGATGAGGCAATTCTTACCCTTGTTTCCATGGGGGTTTGCAGCAGGATCAGGAGAGATTCTTCAAAGTAGCAGAGCTGATTTTCTCCAAATATGTGGAGGTAATCTCTCTGTCTATTTAACGAAAGGGAAACACTTGCTTGACAGCATCTTCCCATAGGAAAGCTCCGATCCTGATATACAAGTAAGTATTGATCTAAACCCAATAACAGGAAGTGCTACAACAAACTACGGTTTATTGCCTCTTGACATGCAATATGTATCATAGTATGATACATGCATGGAAAACACAATAGATGAACTTGAAACAAAGATGGAAAAGATCAGAGAATTAATCACTAAGATCGGCCACATCCATCCAGGTACACTCTCAACTCAAACCAGATCTTATGGAGGGGAGTACTACCAGCTCAGCTTTACCCATGCCGGTAAGGGCCATACCATTTATGTGAGACCAGATAGTGTTGATGAGGTGAGAGAGGCCGTGAACAACTACAAGCACCTGAGAAATCTTATCAACCAGTGGCTCAGTCTGGAAATTGAGTACGCAGAGATCAGGAGGAAATCGAGCACACAGCGCCGGAAGACAAAAGGCTAAACGATAAATAGGCTACCGGAAAACAGCACAAACAATAAACCGCTACGGTTTAGGGAATCAGGTTACCATGTTACCAAAATTTCATACTGTTAATATTCCAAGTTTAGCATTCCAGTCTCGAATTTACTTTTGCCATTTATGCTTATGCTCTGCATGCGCTCTGGTGGGTGGCGGCGGTTGTTGGAGAGCTGGCAAGGAAAATGGTCAGACTTATCCGGGAACGATAGTATTTGCCGGGAACTGCATCTTTTCCGCAGGTAAAAGTAAAGAGAAGTACTTGCAGATCCGGGTCCGTGCAGACCATCCTTAATTGCAAGCATCATAACAATAAGAGGTGCTGTTAGTACTTCAGCTATTCAGATATATTGACAGTAACTCAATCCCTCTGTATAACTCATAAACGCTTGTAAAATGGGCTAATGTACGTCCCTGAGTTTCTGTAATCATTGATCGATAAGAAATGGGGATTATTCGAGTGAATAGCACGGTCTACAGCATGTCCTTTACCACTGGTGGCCTTTTTCTGAAGGAGTCGCTTCGGTTAGCAGAGCTTTTTCTTCAATTAGAAGATTGGAAGCTTGTAAAGGCAAAAGTGTTTGCTGAAAACATTCTTCAGACAAGAAAACTGAGTACAGCACAAAAGATATACCAACAGACAACTTACCGGATCAAAGCGTTTAACTCTGAAGAGATGAAATTCTTCATAAGCAGCAAAGAAAAGGACCAGGCATACCTGCTCTGGGTTGGAACCTGCCGACACTATACATTCATTTCTGATTTTGCCGTTGAAGTTCTTCACGAGCGATTTGTAACCAAGAAAAAACATATTCAGAATGAGGATTTTGATTTGTTCTTTGCTGATAAAGCAGAATGGCATCCAGAGCTGGAACGAATCAAACCTTCTACCAGGCAGAAGCTGCGTCAGGTGCTTTTTAGAATGATGCGTGAAGCCGATCTGATATCCAGCAAGAAACAGATCACACCTGCATTGTTATCGAATGAGCTTTTTAGACTATTATCTCAAAATGACTACAGAGACCTGAAAGTATTTCCTGTCTTTGATTCTGCAGTAAAAGGGCGTACATAATGATCAATGAGAAATTCCAGCATCTGCTTCAGGTGATTTCAAACAAACGCTTTCTTCAAATGCAGGGTCTCGGTAAAGAGGTGCCTTTCTTTATCTGTCCTTACGAAATATCGGAAGACAATCAGATGAGAACCGTTACAGAAAAGTTGAAAAAGAATCTGGACAAGAAGGGTATCAGGGTTCTTGAAGTAAACCTGTATGACTTGTCTGTAGCCATACTGAAAGACAGGGGTATATGGGATCAGATAATAGAACAGGAGCATACCTGGGAGAAGGAAGACCTGCTGGAGCTTCTGCAGGGACCCCTTGATCCGGAAACCTATCTTGTACCTGCAATAGCAGAGGAAATGCAGAAAAAAGAATTTGATGTTCTGTTTCTTACAGGGGTAGGGGAAGTATTCCCATACATCCGTTCACATAACCTGCTGAATAATCTGCAGAGTACTGCTAAGGAAAAACCAACTCTGTTGTTTTTTCCTGGTGAATACAACCATTCTCTTGAATCAGGAGCATCTCTTAATTTGTTTAACAAGTTACCCAACGATAAATATTACAGAGCTTTTAATATCCTCCAGTACGAAGTGTAAAAGAGGTAAAATATGACACTGAAAACCTTGTTTAAGAAACCGGTTAACAGGCAGATCGAAGGAGTTATCAAAGCTGATGATGAAGCCAATCTTCGTCTTGAGCTGGAAGAATATGTACTTACTAATGAAGTAGCAAAAAGGCTTGAGTCATTCCTTGAAGCATACAATAAGTACGAGGGAGTGAACGGAGTATGGATATCGGGTTTCTTTGGCTCTGGAAAATCACACCTGCTCAAAATGCTTGCTCTCATTCTTGAGAACAAGCAGATAGATGGTGCGAATGCATTGGACATGTTTCTGCCCAAATGTACAAACAACGAGATCCTTCGAGCTGATCTCAACAGGGCTGTTTCTATACCATCAAAAAGCATTCTTTTTAACATTGATCAAAAGGCTGATGTAATAAGTAAGAATCAGATTGATGCCCTTCTTGCAGTATTTGTAAAAGTGTTTGATGAAATGTGTGGTTACTACGGTAAGCTGGGACACATTGCTCAGTTTGAGAGGGATTTAGACAGCCGCAGCCTATTCAATGAGTTCAAGCAGGCATACCAGACTGAATCAGGCAAACCATGGGAGAAAGGCCGTGAGCAGGCTCTAATGGAATCCAGGAGCATTGCAAAGGCTTATGCAAAAGTAAGTGGTGGAGACGAAGCCCTGGCAACCGGTATTCTCGATAAATACAGAAAAGACTACAAGGTGTCTATTGAAGACTTTGCAGATAATGTAAAAGCTTACCTTGATACACAGGAGCCGAACTTCAGGCTGAACTTCTTTGTTGATGAGGTTGGTCAGTACATAGCAGAGAATGTGAAGCTGATGACCAACCTGCAGACAATAGCAGAAAGCCTTGCAACCAAGTGCCGTGGGAGAGCCTGGATAATTGTAACCTCTCAGAATGATATGAGCACAGTTCTGGGTGAGATGAACAAGCAGCAGACTAATGACTTCTCTAAGATCATGGCTCGCTTTGCCGAGAAGATGCTTCTTACCAGTAAAGATGTAGCTGAAGTTATTCAGAAAAGGCTTCTTTCAAAAACTGAAGAAGGCATCAAAATAATCGAAGATCTTTATAATGAAGAGAACAACAACTTCGGCACATTGTTCACTTTCACTGATGGTTCCCGTACTTACGGAGTTTACAAAGACAGAGATGAGTTCATCAAAACCTATCCATTCGTAAGTTATCAATTTGACCTGTTTCAGACTTCAATTGAAGACCTGTCCCGTCACAATGCCTTTGAGGGCAAACACAGCTCAGTTGGTGAGCGGTCTATGCTGGGTGTATTTCAGCAGGTTGCAGTTCAAATAAGTGATTATGAGATAGGGCAACTGGCTTCTTTTGATCTGATGTTCGAGGGGATTAGAACTGCCCTCAAAGCTCAAACACAGAAAGCTATACACAGCGCAGAGAAACAGCTTAACAACAAGTTTGCGGTAAAACTCTTAAAGGCTCTGTTTCTTGTTAAGTATGTAAAAGAGTTCAAAGCAACTATCCGTAATCTGTGCATCTTAATGACTGACGGATTCAATCAGGATCTTCCAGCACTAAGAAAGAATGTGGAAGAGGCTCTTAATCTGCTTGAGCAGCAGACTTTCATACAGCGCAATGGAGATCAGTACGAGTTCCTTACGGATGAAGAGAAAGATGTTGAGCAGGAAATAAAGAACACAGCTGTTGAAACAAATGATGTAGCATCTGCTCTGGAGAAGATCATCTTTGATGATATTCTGAAAACCAGAAAAATCAGATATGCCGAGAACAAACAAGACTACTCATTTGCAAGAAAACTTGATGATCGTCTGTATGGCAGAGACTATGAGATAGCAATCAATGTTATTACCCCATTCCATGAGCATGCAGAGAATGAAACCAATCTTCGCATGCTAAGCATGAAGACCGATCAGCTGATGGTTGTGCTACCAGCAGACGACAGGTTAATGAGTGATATCCTTATGTACAAGCGAACAGAGAAGTATTTTCGGCAGAACATCACAACCACTCAGCAGCAGACCATCAGAAACATTCTAGAGGGTAAAAACTCGCAGAATGATGAACGCCTTGAAAGAATCAATCAACGAATAAGAGCGATGCTTGCCAATGCAAAGCTTTTTGTAAACGGCAACGACATTGAAATAAGAGAGGCGGACCCACAGGCCAGAATAACCAGAGGGTTCTCAGAGTTAATCACACGGGCTTACCCCAACCTCCGTATGCTGAGAGGGCACATATTTGATGAGAGCCAGGTGGCAGCCTTTCTCAGGCCATCAAATGCCCAACTTGGAGATGGAACAAACCTGCTGGCGGAATCCGAATTGGAACTGCTTGCCTTTATTCAGAACAACAAAAAGAAGGGTATGCGCACATCTCTAAAAGGGCTGCTTGAAAAATTCGAGGCAATCCCCTTCGGCTGGAATTATGCCGCTGTACTGTGTACTCTTGCCAAACTCTACGCCAGAGGCAAAGTTGAGATAACAAGAGACGGCAGTATTCTTGAGGACGAACAGCTGGAAAAAGCCCTTAAGAACAGCCGGGAACAGGCAAATATCCTGATAGACCCTCAGATAGAATTTACTGCCTCACAGATAAGGAATCTGAAGGAATTCTACAGCGATTTCTTTGACACCCCGGTTCAAACAAGTGAAGTAAAAGTACTGGGCAAAGACACAAGCGCAGAGTTTCAGAAGTTAACTACCAGATTAGAACAAATAGCAAACCAGACAGAGAACTACCCTTTCCTGCAAGTACTGCAACCTGTTCAGGAAAAGCTCGCAAAGATCAATGAAAAGTCTTACACATGGTACCTCACAGAGCTTCCCAAGCAGGCAGATGACCTTCTCGATATGAAGGAAAACATCATAGACCCTGTATGCAAATTCATGGACGGCTCTCAGAAAAAGATCTATGAGAAGGCAAGCAATTACCTAAGCAAACAGGACTCTAACTTCGACTACATAGACACAGATGAAAAAGAGCAGATCACACAAAAGCTCAACGATCCCAACTGCTTCAGAACCAATTCCATGCAGCAGGTAAAAACTCTACTGGATGATCTTAAAAACAAGGTAACAACCAAACTAAAAGAACAGATCAAAACATCAGAGGAAACAATCAACACCCTTAAAGAGCGTGCAAAGAACATTCCTGAATACACAGCAATAAACAATAACAGGCAAGAACAGATTGAAAAGGAATTCGATGAATTCATTAACTTCCTGCCATCAATGAAGCTCATTGCAGTAATAAGAGAAAGAACAAGAACATTCGAGGAAACAACTTACCCGAACCTTCTCAAAAAAATAGACAGATGGGCACAACCGGAACCAGAACCCAACAACACAGAGCAACTAACAAATACCAAAGTATCTGAACCACCGATTCAGTATGAAATTACGAAGCTCCCAAAAGTTCCATTCAAGAAGGCATACCTTGTAACAGAGGCAGATGTAAACAGCTACCTGGAATCTGAAAAAGAAGTCTTACTGAAAGAGATTAAAAAAGGTAAAAGGATACAGATCTGATGGAAACAGCCAACCTCAAGAAGTT
>JAGGYZ010000232.1 GCA_021162285.1 Candidatus Fermentibacteraceae bacterium | reverse complement strand
GTATGATCTTTCTCACGCCATTTCTGGCTCTGATTTTCATTCAGGCTGTTGTGGGAGAAAAGATCGCTTCATCCACAGTGATCGGACTGGTGATGGTGGCCGGAGGAATTTTACTGGAGAAGCACTCCAGAAAAAATAACGGGTGATGGAAGTATTCCGCAGGAGCACAGGCACCGATGCACAATGGTATTGTTTGTCTGTCAGAGATATTATTTATATTGCCGGTGAGTAAGGAATTATCATGACATATAAGCGGGAAAGTGGGCCGCTCAAAGGCTATATTGTACTTGTTGTAGACGACGAAATCGCCGTCAGGAGGTGTTGTTGAAGTTTTTCTTTCCGAGCTCGGAGTTTCAGTGTTCATGCGGAATCGGTTGCTGAAGCCCGCAGCCGTTTTTCCGACTTTCGGATCGATCTGGTTCTCAGCGACATAGCCATGCCTGGAGGAAAGACAGCAGCTTCTGGATGTTGTGGTCTCCTGTTTCGCAGTGTCGGATCCGTACAGTAATCTGTTGGACGGTTACACAAGAGAGATTGAACACAACTATCAGTTGCTTATGGCCATCATCGATGGCTTTGCTGCAGCAATCGGTACACGCGACGGGTACACACTGCAGCACTCGGAACAGGTTTCAGAACTGGCAGTTCTTCTTTCCCGCAGAATCGGTCTGGACACAAAGAATGTATAGACCGCCAGAATTGCCGGTTAACTTTACGTACAGGAAAAATAGGAGTGCCTGAAAGTACCCTGCTTAAAAGTGATCTTCTCACCCCGGACGAGTATGAGGTAATGAAAAGCCATACGGTAAAAGCAGTGGAGATACCTGGTTAGCTTCCATCGCTTTCAGCCGAAACAGACGGAGCGAAATACCACCATAAATGGTTCGACGGTACAGGTTATCCCTGTGGTCTGAAGGGTGACAGCATTCCTCTTATGGGAAGGATTCCTGCGCCTGCAGCGCAATGGTTACTCAGCGGCCCTGCCGACCTTGTGTTATACCGGAAAAAGTCCGTGAAGAGCTCAGGCGAGGCAGTTCCACCCAGTTTGATCCCCAACTGGTTTCAGCGTTCCTTTCCAATCCTGAGATTGCAGAAGTATAAACGTGAATGGTGCAGTGTTTTTTTCTTATATTCTTGCTTTGTTTTTGTCTGAAAATATTCAAGGAAGGAATTGCTATGAGCGGATCGGTAAAACATCTGTTTATTACCGGGGGAGTGGTTTCTTCCCTTGGAAAAGGAATAACTGCAGCATCAGTGGCTCTGCTTTTAAAGCAGAGAGGATACAAGGTATTTCTACAGAAGCTTGATCCCTACCTCAATGTCGATCCCGGTACGATGTCGCCCTATCAGCATGGTGAAGTCTATGTAACCGAAGACGGAGCGGAAGCAGATCTGGATCTGGGGCACTATGAGCGTTTTGCCGGTGCCAACTGCACAAAACAGAGTAATTACACAACAGGCAGAATATACTCCACCGTTATTCAGAGGGAACGCCAGGGCGGTTACCTTGGGGGTACCGTTCAGGTTGTACCGCACATAACCGATGAAATCAAAAAGGCAATACTGTCCTGTGATGAAACCGGGGCTGATATAGTAATCACAGAGATAGGCGGTACTGCAGGAGACATCGAGTCCAGTCCATTCCTTGAAGCTCTAAGGCAGCTCCGAGTTGATCTTGGCCCTGAGAACGCGGTGTTTGTGCACCTCACTCTTCTTCCTTATCTGAATGCTTCCGGGGAACTGAAAACAAAACCCGCCCAGCAGTCGGCAGGAATACTGCGTTCAATAGGTATCATTCCCGATGTACTGATCTGCCGCACAGAGGTTGCCATGGAAGAGGAACATTTCAAAAAACTGTCACTCTTCTGCAGTGTTCCAAGGGCGGCGGTTATTGAAGAGAAAGATGTAAAGAATTCTATCTACGAAGTTCCAATAGAGCTTGCCAAACAGGGTCTTGATTCGTTGATTCTCAGGAAATTCAATCTGCCGGAGAACCAGCTTGATCTCTCTCTCTGGAGCGCCATGGTTGCAAGAGCAATCAACCCTGAAAGGGGAAAGGTTAGAATTGCCGTGGTCGGTAAGTACATGGCTCTTCGGGACGCATACAAGAGCATCTTTGAGGCTCTGTCTCACGGGGCAATCGATCAGAGCCTTGATCTGACAATAAAGTGTATAGAATCGGAAGACCTTCAAAACAGAGATCCACATGAGTTTCTTGGAGAAGTTGATGGGATACTGGTTCCGGGAGGGTTTGGCTATCGGGGGCTGGAAGGCAAGATAGAGGCAGTAAAGTACGCTCGCATCAACAACATTCCGTTCTTTGGAATCTGTCTTGGTATGCAGTGCGCTGCCATTGATACTGCAAGGGATCTGGCTGGTCTTCCTGATGCAAACAGTCTTGAGTTTGATGAGAGTACACCGCATCCTGTGATATCCCTCATGGACAAGCAGAAAAAAGTTGTTAACAAGGGAGGAACCATGAGGCTTGGTGCATATCCCTGTATCCTCAAAGAGGGATCACGGGCTCTTGATGCCTACGGTTCCACAGAGGTATCAGAGAGGCACAGGCATCGCTTTGAATTTAACAACGACTACAGAGAAAGACTGGAGAAGGCCGGCTTGAGACTCACAGGTCTTTCACCGGACGGAAAACTTGTTGAAGTAGTCGAAAGGCCGGATCATCCATGGTTTCTTGCGGTTCAGTTCCATCCGGAATTCAAGAGCCGTCCTCTGCGTCCTCACCCGCTGTTCAGTGCGTTTATCAATGCTTCCTTCAAGGGGCAGAAGAAATGAAGGAAGTCGGAGAGTACTGTGGTCTCTGCGGCGTAATAGGGGCAGAAAAGGCTGTATCCGCTCTTGTTGCCGAGGGGCTGTTCGCACAGCAGCACCGCGGACAGGAAGCTTCCGGTATTGCTGTTCTTGACGAAGACGGTGAAGTTATTCTTCACAAGAAAAACGGTCTTGTCTCCGAGTTGATGACAGATATTCCAGAGGAAATGATGTCCGGTAGAATGAACGCCGCAATCGGTCATGTAAGGTATGGTACATTCGGGGGTTCTTCGGTAATCAATGCTCAGCCTATCCTGGTGAGGATGGCAGATATCCCTGTTGCCATAGCTCACAACGGAACCATCAGCAATGCCGGTGTGATCAGGAGAAATCTGCAGCGCAAAGGGCATATTTTTCAGACAAACACAGACACGGAAATTGTTCTGCATCTTATGAGCCGGGAACTGGAAGATTCAGATTACAACATTGAAAAGTGTCTTCAGCTGGCAATTTCCAGGCTGGAAGGGGCTTTTTGTCTTTTGCTTCTCGTTCCCAGTGGAATGTATGTTGTGAGAGATACCATGGGCTTTCGGCCCCTGAGCCTCGGCAGGATAGCAGGCGGCGGATGGATAGTAGCCAGTGAAACCATAGCTTTCCCTGTTACAGATGCCGAGTATGTAAGGGAAGTTCTTCCTGGTGAGGTTCTTTTCTTTCCTGTGAAGCAGGGAGAAGGCTGCTGTGAGCCTGTTTCATCAATTGCCGGCCGCGAGCCCGGGCTCTTTTCAACAGATTCAAAGAGATACGCTCAGTGTATTTTCGAGCATGTGTACTTCGCCAGACCCGGGAGTTACGTTTTTGGAGACAGTGTGTACGAAGTCAGGATTAAAATGGGCAGACAGCTTGCCAGAGAGTATCCGGCAGAGTGCGATATGGTTATGCCTGTACCGGACAGTGGAATGTTTGCAGCCATGGGTTTTGCAAGAGAACTGGGAATACCTCTGGACATGGGATTTACAAGAAATCACTATGTGGGCCGAACATTTATCGATCCGGTTCACGCCACAAGGGCTGCCATGGTCATGCGTAAACTGCAGCCTATTCCCGAGGCAATCAAGGGGAAAAGGGTGTGCGTTGTCGAGGACAGTATTGTCCGCGGAACAACCAGCAAGGCACGTATAAATGCATTGAGAGAGGCAGGTGCCACAGAGGTACATATGCGGATCAGCTGTCCTCCCCACAGGCATGCGTGCTACTTCGGGATTGACTTTCCGGATGAGGACAAGCTCATAGCCAACAGACATTCTATAGAAGAAATAGAGAAAATTCTGAATCTGGACAGTATTGGGTACCTTTCAGTGGAAGGAATGCTCAGCTGTGTTTCGGCTCACCCCCCTGAGAACTACTGCACTGCCTGCTTTACAGGTGATTATCCGGTGGAACCACCGGTTAAGGGATCAATTCGTTGAGAGGTAACTGATATGATAAAAGGCGGCGTGGCCATACTGGATTTCGGAAGTCAGTACACACAACTCATAGCTCGCAGAGTGAGGGAACTTGGAGTGTACTGTGAACTGCTCCCAGGCAACTGCACATGGGAAGAAGTTAAAAAACTTGCTCCCGGAGCCATAGTTCTTGCAGGAAGTCCGTACAGTGTTTACCAGCAGGGCAGTCCCATGCCTCCAGATGAAGTTTTCAGCACAGAACTGCCTGTTTTTGGTATCTGCTATGGAATGCAGCTTATTGCCCACCGTACCGGTGGAAAGGTTGAAGGCGGTCATCACAGAGAGTACGGACCCGCCCTTCTTGATACACGGACCTCCATGCTTTTTGAAGGAATTAAAACCGGTCAGCAGGCCTGGATGAGTCACGGTGACAGGGTAACACAGGTTCCCCCCGGCTACACAATTGTTGCTTCAACCGATCTTCTGCCTGTTGCAGCAATGGAGAACACAGCACTGAAAAGGTTTGGCGTTCAGTTTCATCCCGAAGTTAACCACACTGTGTTCGGTACAGCTCTTCTCAGACACTTCCTGTTTGATATAGCCGGCCTCAGAGCCAACTGGGACATGAAGTATTTTTCCACAGTGGCAAAACAGTACATCCGTGAT
>JAGGYZ010000251.1 GCA_021162285.1 Candidatus Fermentibacteraceae bacterium | reverse complement strand
GATGTTTACAATCGCCTGCAGGCAGGGACGAAATGTACTACACTCGGTGCATTTCTGACCATTGTCGGTGTTGGTATCATGGAACCCGCGTGGTTCTGGAAAACGCTTGTCATAGCTGTTTTCATATTGATTACAAACCCAATTTCAAGCCATGCGATTGGAAGAGCTTCAAAAAAAAGTGGTGTTAAGCTCTGCGATAGAAGCGTGGTAGACAAATCAAGGGATTTTGAGGAATACGAGAGCAAATCATGATAATCATAGTCACACTGATAGTGGCAATCATGCTGGCGGCAGCTATTTCCGTAGTGTTCTTCAAAGATCTTCTCAGTGCTGTAATAGCATCATGCCTGGTGAGCCTCTTTGCCTCAATACTTTTCCTCTTTCTTCAAGCTCCTGATGTTGCGATGGCTGAAGCGTCAATAGGAGCGGCACTGATCACCGCAATATTTATGATTGCGTTGAGGCGGACCAGGAGGTACGAAGAATGAGAAGTGTATTCAGCCTGATTCTGCTTGTTGTCATAGGAGCGGGTGTAGTTTTCACTCTTTCCAGCATTCCTTTCGGTTCTACTTCATCAGATGTTGGAGAGTATTACATTGATTCGGGAAGAGCTGATACGGGAGCAACAAATATTGTTACATCTGTTGTTGTGGGGTACAGAGCCTTCGATACGCTGGGCGAGGTTACCGTTCTGTTCGTTGCGGCAATCGGTCTTGGCGCTATTCTGGCCGCAGGCAGAGAGAACGAAGAAAAGAAAAAGGCTGAATGGGAACCGGCAAGTCTGGTTCTTTACACAGGATGTCGTTTTCTTTTTCCACTTATTCTGCTTTTCGGAGCTTACGTTTTCATACACGGGCATCTTACTCCAGGGGGAGGTTTCCAGGGGGGTGCCATTATCGCATCCGCTTTCCTGATGGTCTATCTTGGCTGTCGTAAAAAGAGGATCAGCAAAACCTGGGCCAGAAATACTGAATCCATCAGCGGTCTTGTATTTGTAGTTACAGGACTTACAGGCCTTGCAGTGGGGGGGCACTACTTCCTTTCCAATTTCCTCCCGGAAGGTACACTGAACACCCTGTTCAGCGCAGGGATCATTCCCATCATCTATATCGCCATAGGACTTAAGGTAGGGTCCGAGCTTACCGGGGTAATAGATGATCTGATTGAGGAGAGCGAATGAGCTTCCTGCAGAATAATATTTACTACATAGGAGCTTTCGGTCTTATCCTAATAGGGCTGCTTATTGTTCTGGTGAAGCACAACCTGATTAAAGTAATTATTGGTCTCAGCATTATGGACACGGGTATTAACCTGTTTCTTATAGCCATCGGGTATCTGCGAAACGGGACAGCTCCGATCTTCTCAAGTCCGGAAGTTGAGTCGGTCCTGATGGTTGATCCTGTACCGCAGGCTCTTGTGTTAACTGCGATTGTAATCGGTGTGGCAGTTCTTGCCCTGGCTCTTTCGCTTGCAATCAGGCTTTACAAACATTTCGGCACGCTGGATCTGCGAAAGATAAAGGAGCTGAAATGGTAAATCCCGTATTGCTTATTGCTGTTCCGCTGGGTCTTGCCTTTATGGTTCCGCTGATAGATTCCGCTTCCAGAAAACTGACACGATTTGTTCCTGTGGCAGCATTAATGTTCAATCTGATACTCTGCATCAGACTGATCCCCGCAGTTCTTGAGAATCCGATCGTTATCAATCTGGGCGGGTTCACTCCACCGTTCGGTATTAATCTTTTCGTGGGACCTCTTGGACTGCTTTTCGCGGGACTGATCTCGCTTGCCGGTCTGGTAGTTTCCATCTATTCGCTTTCCTACATTAAGAACGGCCCTGTAGTTAAATACCATATGCTCTACATGTTGCTGCTTACCGGAGCAACCGGTGTTGTTCTTACCGGTGATCTTTTCAACCTTTTTGTATTCTTCGAAATACTCTGCATTTCCTCCTACGCCCTGGTGGCTTACCACGGAGACCGGGCAGGGATAGAATCCTCGATCAAATACCTCATCCAGGGAACTGTTGGCTCGGGTCTTCTTCTTATTGGAATAGGTTTCATCTACGGTATTTTCGGAACACTTAACATGGCGGACATCGCCATGAAGATAGCGACAGTGGAACAAAGTACGCTGTTCGTTCCGATGATTCTGATGGTAGCAGGTCTGGGAGTTGAGTCGGCGATTTTCCCCCTCAACGCATGGCTGCCCGATGCCCACTCTTCTGCTCCCTCCTCTATCAGCGCCATTCTTTCAGGGATAGCAATAGAGGTTGGGCTTTACGCTGTTGCAAGAATTGTTTTTACTGTTTTCGGCATTTCTGATATTTATCTTTTCTTTGCTTTCCTGGGGATACTGACACTGCTCATCGGGGAGATGTGCGCTTTCGCCCAGAGCAACATCAAGAGAATGCTCGCATACTCAAGTATAGGTCAGATAGGACTGATTCTTTTCGCTCTGGCACTTGCAACGAACAACACGGTTACTGGAGGACTTTTTCAGCTTGTTAACCACACTATCAGTAAAGGACTTTTGTTCCTTTCAGCCGGTTACATGATTTACCGGAGCGGATCCATGGAGATCTCTTCATTGAATGGCATGGGAAAACGCATGCCACTTACATCGCTGGCTTTTACAGTGGGAGCTTTTTCACTGGTGGGTCTTCCGCCTTTCGCTGGTTTTCCCGGTAAATTTCTCATAGTGAGCGGAGCACTGCTCAAGGGACAGATGGTTATCAATATCCTCGTGGGACTTGTTCTACTGAGTACGGTAATTGAAGGTACTTACTTCTTCAGGGTTATACAGGCTCTTTACTTCAAGGATGGGAATGGGGAACGGAAACGAGCTCCAGCAACGGCGGTAACAGCCATGATTACATTGATGATTCTTATTGTTGCACTGGGTGTATATCCGAAGTTTTTAGCAGACTTCCTCAGTTCGGCATCATCGGATCTGCTTGATAAAATGAGTTACGTTGGGAGTGTGCTTAAATGACGGGCATGGAAATTCTTCTGCTGGTTGCCTTTGGTGGAGTAATGCTTACTTATATACTGGGCAGGATTTCCTCCTCACTTAGAAACACCTTTGCTGTTGTATTGTCCCTGGTTCTTGTGGTGATTATAGCCCTCATGTACGATAAAACCGGAGAAACGATTTTCTACCGGGGATTTTTTGGTATTCCGATGAGCTTCAGGATAGATGCATTGTCCTGGCTCTTTGCTATGGCGACATCTGTGCTGGGATGTCTTTCTGTGATCTTCTCGCTGAGCTACATGAGTGACAGGAAGAATATCAGCTTTTACTACTCAATGCTTTTTCTTGTTAACGCTGGAATGCTAGGTGTAGTTTTCTCCGGAGATCTGCTTTCGTTCTTTATCTTCTGGGAGATCATGAGCTGGTCAACCTTCCTGCTGATAAGTTTTAATCGAGGGCCGGCGGTAGCGGCGGGACTGAAATACATCATCATGTCCATCATCGGTTCCATGGCAATGCTTGCGGGAACAATTTCTCTGTACACGAATTACGGAACGCTTAACATCGCTGATCTCTCGCATTTGACCGTATCCGCATCCCCCGGATATCAGCTCTTCCTTCTGATTATCTTCGGCGTTGCATTCGGGATCAAGAACGCAGTGATGCCTCTGCATACATGGCTGCCTGATGCTTACACAGAAGCTCCTTCTCCATTCAGCGCAGTCCTTTCCGGTATGCTTACACGAATGGGCATTTATGGTTTCCTCCTTATCATCTATGTTGTTGTCGGGGCAGCCAGATTTCTTCATGCGGCCGATTCAACAGTATCATCGTTCAATTACGTTCTTGCCTGGCTGGGAGCAATCACCATAGTGATCCCAACATTCATTGCCATGCTTCAAAACGATGCCAAGAGGCTGCTGGCGTGGCATGGAATCGGTCAGGGCGGTTACATGATCCTGGGTATAGCTTTCGGAACCAATATGGGAGTTGCGGGAGGAATATTCCATACCCTTAATCACGCTATTTACATAGTACTTCTGTTTATGAGCGTTGCCGCTATTCAGTACAGAACCGGAGGCGTACGTGATCTGAACTCCCTTGGAGGTCTTATCAAAAAGATGCCCGTTGCCTTTATCGGAGCTCTTCTGGGTATCTGCGGATTGATAGGCGTTCCCCTGACTAACGGGTTTGTCTCCAAATGGATGATATACAAGACTTTGATTTCAGGAAGAGCTCCATTCCTGGCGTTTGCCGCATTGATTGGTTCGTGGGGAACCATACTGTCGGTATACAAGTTTCTGCACAACATATTTCTCGGACAGTTACCCGAGAAGTACAGGGACATTAAGCAATCTCCTTTCAATATGAAGCTTCCCATAATAGTCCTGTCGTCTACTATTCTTCTGTTTGGAATTCTGCCCGGTTTACCTCTCAGGGTTATAAACAAGATTGTCGTTTCTTTCGGTTTCGATTCTTTGAACATATCGCTGTGGGGTATTGTTTCAGAATCGGGCATGCTTAATACGATCAACCTGTTTGCAGCTATTCTGGCAGGACTGATAGCAGTTTGGCTGTTCTTCAGGATCGGAGCCAGAACCATACCAGTAAAACAGGATGACAACTACGCTGCCGGAGCCGCTGTTCCCAGGGACAGGTATAGTTACACAGCCAAATATTATGACCCACTGTTTAGAATGATATCTCCGTATCTCAAGGATATCTTCAACACCTTCTACATGAAAATAGCGGATCTCACAGGATATTTGAGTAATGGGATAAGGAAGATCTATACAGGCTATGTTGGTAATTACGTGATGTATATCGTTCTATTCATCTCACTGATGATCTTCGTCCAGATGAAATGGAGTCCATGGTAATGCATATTATAGAATTGATCTTTTCACCCCTGCTGGCGCTATTGATCGGTGTATTTTTTCTGGGGCTGGCGAGGAAGGTAATGGCAAGGATACAGTGGAGATATGGTCCTCCTGTTACGCAGCCCCTGATTGATATTATCCGTCTTCTCAGTCAGAAAAGCGCGAGTCACGGGGTTGCTTTCAATATTGGCCTTGTTATGTCACTGGCAGGATCGCTTGTAATCACTCTGTTTCTCCCCTTCGGGAAGATCGCGCCCATGAGTAACTCTGGAGGCATGCTTGTTATACTCTATCTCATGCTCATCGGCCCACTGGGAATGGCAATCAGCAGTGGCGAATCCGCAAATCCGAACGCAAGCATAGGAATATCAAGAAAACTTCTTCTTGCTATGGGATACGAACTACCATTCCTTCTTGTTGTTCTTGCGCTTATGACAGCATACAACACAACATCCATAACCGAAATAGTATCATTACAAAGAGATACTGGGTGGTCTATGTTCACTTTCCCGCTTGTTCTGTCAGGAATAGCGTACCTGCTCATATTGCCGGCAATGCTTGGTGTCAGGCCGTTTGAGGTAGTCAATGCCCCGCAGGAGATATCTTCAGGACCTCTGGTGGAATACGGTGGCCCCTATCTTGCGCTGGCGACCCTTCAGCATGCACTTGCGTTTTTCATAGGCATTTCACTGTTCGTGAACCTTATGTGGGGAGGTGCCGCCAATCCTGTGATCTTTTTCCTTAAAATGCTGGTGGTATTTTTCCTTGGGATATTCGTTAATGCGGTGTTTCCCCGGCTTAGAATTGATCAGGCGATCCGGTACCTCTGGAGATGGCCTTCACTCATAGCTTTTGCCGGGTTAATCCTGGTGTGCGTGACAGGGAGTTAATGTATGGACCGTAATCAGTTGAAAAAATGGTTTCAAAATCCTGTAAAGATGGCGCATAAGTATTCACTTCATGTAGTTTATTTCTGCACCGGATGCGGAATCATAGAAATACCTCCGTCAATAACCGCAAGGTGGGACGCGGAACGTTTCGGTATCATACCCGTCGCAACGCCAAGACAGGCCAGCCTGTTCATAATTGCGGGGTATGTATCGCTTAAAACATTGCGGTCAATCATACGCACCTACGAGCAGATGCCCGAGCCGAAGTTCACCGTGAGTTTAGGCTCCTGCCCGATTAACGGAGGAATGTACTACGATTCATACAATACGATCAAACACCTTGAAAAATACATCCCGGTTGACGGCATGATAGCAGGATGCATGCCCAGACCAGAAGCGATTTTTGTGGGAGTAACGCATCTGTGGACATTGATTGACAAGGACATGGCAGACGGTTACAAACGCTATCGGAGCAATTACAGTGCGTACCGCGCCAATCAGGAAAAGATACTCGGAAAGCTCGAATGGCCTCCACTGTTCCCTATACACGGAGAGGAATGAGCAGTTGCTGAAGCAAGAACTGGAAACAACGTTCGACAATATTACGATCAGAATGGAAAAAAAGAATCAGCTTGAACTTTCAATAACCAAAGATGGGATCATGTCTGTTCTGAGCTTTCTTAAGAACAAAGGTTACGATCACCTTCATGTTATATCCTGTGTGGACTGGATCGATGACAAACAGCTGGAGCTTGTATACATTCTTTCAGCTTATATGAAACAAGATGTTCCTGGGGAAACCGAACAGCTGAATATCCTTCTCAAAACAAGAATTGGAAGGGATGATCCGAAATACATAACATCTATAGCTTTGTTCCCGGCAGCCGAGCCATACGAAAGAGAAATTCATGAAATGTTTGGAGTTGACTTTCTAGGGCATCCCAGGCTTACACCTCTTCTGCTCGAGAGGGATTACGATATCCCTCCGTTCAGGAAGGATTTTGACACAAAGCAGTACGTAGACGATGTTTTCGGCTCAGTGCCTTCTGTCGAAGGTGAGGATAAGAACTAATGAGAGAACTTGAACTCTATTACGGTCCTCAGCACCTTGGAATGGTGGGAAATTTCAGTTTAACTCTCCAGGTAGAGGGGGATAAGATACTGAAAGCTTCCGCAAATCCCGGTTATCTGCACCGCGGTTTTGAAAAACTCATGGAAAAACGAAGCTGGATAAAGAATTTTCCAATGGTCTGCAGAATAAACGTTATTGAACCGGACTCAATGGAGATGATATACTCCATGGGAGTGGAAAAACTGGCCGGCATAGAGGTTCCTGAAAGAGCTCATTTCATAAGGAGCATATTTCTTGAACTGGCCCGTGTAGGGTCGCACCTTTTCGGCCTGTGGGCGTACGCCAATATGCTCGGTTTTGATACTGTCGCACAATGGGCAATGTACCACCGGGATCTTGTTCTTGATCTGTTCGAGGAGCTTACCGGGGGAAGGGTTTACCATATTTACATCTGGCCCGGAGGCGTAAGAAGAGATTTTCCCGAGGGGTTCAAAGACAAGATAGTTAAAACCCTTCATACTATTGGTGGCTGTGTACCGGATTACGATTCCACTTTTTTCAACAACCGTCTGTTCTATGAGCGAGCTTGCAATGTTGGAAAGGTTTCAAGAGCTGAAGCCATGGAGATGGGCGGGGTCGGTCAGGTAATAAGAGCAACCGGAATGGCGTACGACATCCGCAAGGTTGAACCCTATGCAGCTTACGATAGAGTTCCCTGGAACGTTCCAACCAGAAAAGAAGGAGACGCGTTCTCCAGGATCTGGATAGTCCGTGACGAGATGATAGAAAGTGTACACATGATATTCAAGCTTCTGGATGAGATGCCTGAAGGAAATGTTTACAACCGTATACCAAACCCCTTCAAATGGCGGATTCCTGAAGGAGAAGCGTACGTAAGGTGTGAATCGTCCAGGGGAGAACTGGGTCTGTATATGGTCAGTGACGGCGGGAAAGAACCATATCGGGCACATTTCAGAACTCCATCGTATTCCCACGGGCTGACCGTACTCGAAAAAGCGCTTGAGGGTGCAAATATCTCAGATGTAGGTAATATAATGATGAGCCTTTATGTAGTGGCGCCCGAGATAGACAGGTAAATCGAAGCAAGGGAGAGAACATAAAATCATGGGCAAACTCAGTCTCTTAGGTCCTTTCAGTGCTATTAAGTTCCTGTTTCGAAAACCAAAGACCCTCAGGTTTCCATTCGAGCAGAAAGAAACTGCTGCAAGGTACAGGGGTTTTCATCTCAACGACTGGGATAAATGCACCGGATGCGGCAACTGCGCTGATATTTGCCCCAACGAGGCCATAATCATGGAGGTACATCCCGAGATCAAGGCAGTTCCAGAGAACGGGGAAAAGAATGAGCGGCCAAAGCTGGATTACGGCAGATGCTGTTTCTGCGGCCTCTGCGTTGATATATGTCCCCCGGGATCGCTCAGCCTTTCCAGGGATTATTTGCACATACACTTCGATCCTGATACTTTCGTCTTTACACCACGGGATGATAATGCCGATGACAAAGCTTTTGTTCCCGATGAACAGTATTCTATACTGAAGGCCAGTCTTTCTCACCGAAAAAGAGATTACGAAGGATTTTCATCTGATATGGATTTCGCGCTCTTCAATCCCGACAGGGTGGAGATGCCTGAAATTCCACCGGATGAGAGAAAAATGTCATTTATTGAACAGGTAACAGGATACAATCAGGAGGAAGCGGTCAAAGAAGCGCAAAGATGTCTTGAGTGTCGTCTCTGTGAAGAAGCCTGTCCAGCTCATCTGAAGATATCGGACTACATAAAAGCGATTTACGATGGAGAACCTGCCGAGTCTCTCCGAATAATTTACGAGGATAATCCAATTCCTTCCATCTGTGGAAGAATCTGTATGAAACACTGTGAAGATGCATGTTCGTTAAGACTTCGGGGAGAAGCACTTTCCATCAGGTGGTTGAAAAGATACGCTGCGGATACGATCAAAGATTTCAAGGAAACCCTTGAACAGAATCCTGGTAGCTACACGGGTAAGAAAGTGGCGGTTGTCGGAGCGGGGCCTGGAGGCCTCTCACTCGCTTATTTCCTGAAGCTCATGGGGCACGATGTCGTTGTTTTCGATGAACTTTCAGGTGGTGGAGGTATAGTAAGAGTTGGCCCGCCCCGTTACAGACTGCCGGAGGAAAGCATCGACAAAGATGTTGATTACATAGCATCACTCGGAGTGGATTTCCGTTTTAATACAAGAATAGGACGCGATGTTGAATTCGAAAAACTCATGAGTGAATACGATGCGGTCTACATTGGAATTGGAAATACGGTAAGCCGCTCAACCAGAGTAGAGAATTCCGAAAAGTGTCTTCTTGCACTGGACTATCTGGAACAGAACAAAACAGATCGGAAAAACATTGTCACCGAAAAAATTATCGTAATTGGAGGGGGTAACGTGGCAATGGATGTTGCCAGGGAATCCCTCCGACTTCAGAACATTCAGCATACCGGCAAAAATACGGTTGTAAGTATGGTATCCCTTGAGGACTGGGATGAACTGCCAGCCACACAGGAAGAGATAGATGAAGCCCGGGACGAGGGTATTGTTTTCAACCCGGCATGGGGGCCCAAGAAAGTCATTCTTGATGATTTTGGCAAAGTTAAAGGCTTGCTGTGCATGAAGGTAAAATCAGTATTTGATGAAGAAGGAAAGTTCTCCCCTACTTTTTATGAGGGCAGGGAAATGGTTATCGAAGGCACCATGATAGTTGAAGCCATTGGCCAGGGACCTGATTATTCTTTCATTCCAAAGAGTCTCATGGAAAAGATTGAGTTTACTGTCAGAAGAAAACTCAAGGTTGATGAAAACGGTATGACCACCCTTCCGGGTGTATTTGCAGGCGGCGACATAGTTAATATCAACATGGATGCGGTTACAGCAATCGCTGACGCTAAAATCGCTTCAGAAGGTATCAACAGCTGGATGAGCAGGTAATACCCCCCCTGTAAAGCCGAACATGAGTTGGTTCAGTGAATAATTTTATAATGCCCTTCTTACAATATATCCTGTTTTAAATTATTGGATGTGCTGTTGCTATTGTCTTTTTCTACTTTCTACTGTCTTCTTTATCAATTTAGGAACAAACATCCTTCATGCCCTGTTCATGCTTCCGATTCCAAGCTCAATCCTGCAAGAGCTATGAACAATTCTGTCAAGAACTGCATCTGCTATTATTGGGTCTATTACAGTCTTATGCCATTTTGTCCATCAACTGCCTTATCAGACTCATCCTGATAACCGTTTTATACGGAAGAACCCAAGGGGCGGGGTATCTAAAAGTCAAAGTCAAACTTCAGCTGTGCTGAATACAGTTTTCTGTACTCTCGTCCCTGATTAGCCACATACTTCTTTATCACTTCAGCACTCGCAAATTGACCAACTGTATTTGCATAGTATCCACTTGTCCAAAGAGCTGCACCCCATAGCTCTTTTTTGATTTCTTTGTGTATCTTGAAAATCTCACGAGCGGTAATGCTCTTTATGATCCTCACTATCTTATACACCGGATAAGTTGGTACACTTTGCACCAAAAAATGCACATGATCCGCTTCCATTCCTATCTCAACAAAATATATCTCATAACGTCTGCCAATTTCCAAACAAATATCACGTAAGGAAATCTCAACCGCCTTGCTAAAAACCTTCCGACGATACTTGGCAGGAAAAACCAAATGGTACATTAGCAACGACTTATTATGACTCTCGTAAATATGTTCACTCATGCACCAAGAATACAAAAACTGATTGTTCGCCCCAAGGGGCGGGGTATTAGACCCTCCTCAGATTAAACTGCATTCTGCGAGAATGGCCTGGGGACGAGAGTTATCCTCAGGCCCCTTGCATACTTCTGGAAGTCTTACCTTTTCAGTACGCCCTGCAGCAGTATTTGCACAATAGTTTCAGACTTGGGTATTTCAGTTTTATTCAGATAAGTACTGCTCATCATAAACTCAATAATAGCTCCTCTGAACATACGGCATACTACTTCAACATCAACATCCATTCCAATTTCTCCCCTTAACTGTTCACGGGAAAATAGTTGAATGAGAAGAAGCTGGACGTTGTCTATTTCATTCTGCAAATTGTCAACTACCACTTTAAAAGAAGGGTCAGTGACAAGAGCAAGATAGGCTTTAGGAAAATTGGGAAAATCTTCAAGCCCGGTCAAGTAGTTATCTGCAATAACAACAAGAGTATCATGGAGTGATAAGTCCAATTGCAGTGCAGACTTGAATAGTTCCCGAGACTGTTCAAGAATGGACATAGCAAGATTATTAAAAAGTTCATTCTTGTTCTTAAAGTGATAATAGATTGCCGGCTCAGATATATCACAAGCCTTAGCTATCATCTTCATGGAAACATTGGAATAACTTGATTCCGTTAGCAGCTCAAGTGTTTTCTTGAGAATCAGGTTCTTCGTCATTTTACTACCCCTTATCAAATACAATAGAGAGATTAATTTTTATCATCAGTCTTGAATTTGCGCGCATACTTTGCGAAACGCTTGTGAGAGCCCAGAACTACGTAAAGGCATGGAACCAGGAAAAGGGTTAATGCTGTAGCAACAGTCAGACCGCCCATTACAGATATCGCCATGGGTGCCCACATTTCAGAACCCTCCCCCAGACCAAGTGCAAGGGGGGCAAGTGCCAGAATGGTGGTTAATGCAGTCATGAGAATTGGACGGAATCTGGTAACTCCACTGGTAACTATTGCATTGACAATATCCATACCATCAGCTCGGAGTCGATTGGCATAGTCAATAAGAACAATACCGTTATTAACCACAATGCCAGCCAGTAGAACAATCCCTATAAGAGAGGTTACTGAGATCGTGGTTCCAGTTATGAAGAGAGTCCAGATTACTCCTATAAGAGCCATCGGTATGGTTAGTATTATTATGAAGGGTTCCAATAGACTCTCGAACTGACCTGCCATAACCATATACACCAGCAAAGCTGCAACAATTACAGCAAGACCAAGGAAGAGCAATGTTTCCTTCATATCCTCGGTCTGTCCACCTACTTCGAATCTCATCCCTCTTGTATCCAAAGTATCCATCATTACATCAACATCTTTGGCAACATCACCGAGGGATCTTCCCGAAACAGCACAGAAGATGGAAGCAACTCTGGACTGATTCCGTCTTGCAATTTCAGGTGAAGCAATTCTTTCAACGAAGGTGCCCAAACCATCTAGCGGCATCCCGGCGATGGTAAAAGCCCTGAAATCTTCCTGTGAATCTCTGAACTCAGGAGCCAATCTTACAACAACATCAAACTCATCATCTATTTCCCTGTAGAAGGTTGCAGGAGCTCCCTGAAAAGCCGTTGAAAGCTCGCCTGAGACAAAAGCAGGCGAGAGACCTCGCATTGCAAGCTGAACATACCCCGGAACAAACGAAAGCTCTGTAGAATGAGCATCAATAGATGTAGTGACTTCTTTCGTTCCGGGAATGCTGGATAGCTCTACACCTATCTGCTCAGCAACAGATCGCAATTCTTCCAGATCATCTCCGTAAAGAGTTATCTCCACATCGTTGGAACTGCCCATCATCATTTGTGATGATTTTTCCATGTCGTACTGAATATCAGGCATTTCATCCAGCATGTTGCGGATTTCATCTTTGTACGCCGAAACTGACTTTTCTCGATCAGTCACATCGCAAAGCCGCATCATGAAGGACATCTGATTGGGACCAACGTCTCCCATGACGGCTTCCATTCCGCCTTCTTGTCCAATTTTTACATACATTGACTGTAAGTCATCACCCAAAAGTTCTCTCAACTGCATTTCTATTACATTTGCAGTGCTATCAGTTGATTCGAGATCTGTTCCAAAAGTTCTTTCAGCATTCAGGCTAATAAATCCCATATCAGGCTGTTCCATGAACTCCCTGGGAATTGTCTGCATAACCAGTAGGGATATAACCAGAAGAACAACTGTTCCAAGGATTATCGATTTCTTTCTGGTCAGGGCTTTTTGCAGCAGGGCTTTATACTTTTCAAGTACCCCGTCCATTTTAAGTGAATGCTTGTGAGCAATTGACCCCTTTTTGTGAGATGAAACCAGATTCTTTGTTTTTGAAGCAAGAAGAGGAACAAGAGTAAGGGCAACAAAAAGTGACATGATAATAGTAAAACTGATCGTCAGACTCATGTCTCTGAACATCATACCTGTTATACCCGGAACGAAGAGAATCGGGAGGAAAACGACTATAGTGGTAAGAGTTGATGCAGTAATGGCCATACCAACTTCTTCAGTGGCAGCGATGGATGCTTGCTGTGGTGACTGCCCCATTTCTCTGTGTCTGAAAATATTTTCAAGGACAACAATTGAGTTATCAACAAGCATACCAACAGAGAGAACAAGGCCGGAAAGTGAAATCAGATTTAGGGTGACATCGAACAACCTCAATGCAATGAAGCAGAGAATAACGGAGACCGGAATTGAGATTGCGACCACGAGAGAAGTCCTCCAGGATCGCAGGAAGAAAAGAAGAACAAGCGACGCCACAACTAGCGCAATCAAACCTGTATCAGCAAGATTCATTATCGATTTGTTTATGAAATCAGCTTGACTGAACACTATACTTGAAGAGAACGCACTTCCAAAGCTGTCATCAATTTCGGAAAGGGAATCAATAACCCTCCCGCAGACATTGACAGTATTGGCGTCAGCCCGCCTGAAAACAACCATAACTACTGAACTGCTGCCATCTACACGAACAATTGATTTTATATCTTTGTACCCGCGATAAATAGATGCAACATTTTGAAGTTGAACTGGCATCCCCGCGTTCTGTCCAACAACAAGACGCCCGATCTCTTCAAGGCTATGAAATGCTGTTTCTACCTTCATGTTCATGTAGGTTCCGTTGAAGCTGAAATCACCTGCCGGTACGTCTTCCCTTACTGAACTGAGTGCTCCTACAAGCTGGCTTAAAGAAAGTCCTTGTTCGGAGAGAATTATCGGATTGACATCAACATTTATCTGTTCCTCAATTCCACCTCTGGTCATGGTGGAACCAACTCCGTCAATCCTGTTGATGAGTGGCTCAATATCATTCTCTATTAAATATCTCAACTCTGCTTCGTTTAAAACGTCACTTGAGAAAGAAAGAAACATTATCGGAGAGAGACTGGGATCAAGAGCAATTACCATTGGATCAGTTACATCTTCAGGAAGCTGATCTTCATAGAGATCCAGTGCATTGCGAATATCAATCTCCGCCTGGTTCATGTCGGTTCCCCATTCGAACTCAGCGAAAATAACACTGCTACCAGAGCCGGAGGTTGATTCAATATTCTTAAGATTCATAACCTGGGAAACAGATTCTTCAAGAACATCTGTAACCAGCCGTTCCATTTCCTCCGGACCGGTTCCACGCATCATGCTTACAATCACAATCTGCGGGAATTCAAGTTTTGGGAAAAGATCCAGACCGAGCTGTGAAAGAGAGAATATTCCGAATCCGATAAATGCAATAAATACCATAATCATCGAGATACTACGGCGTACAGCTATTTCCGGTAATCTCATTCTGACACCAATACCACTTCTGAGCCATCAGCGACACGGCTCTGACCTCGGACAATCAAGGAATCACCGGAAGAAAGACCCGATATTACTTCAACCATTCCTTCAGAGAAAATGCCTGTTTCTATTCCTCTTAACTCAGCCACTCCGTTAACTACAAGAGCAACCTGGTTACCCTCGACAGTTCTTAGCAACGCTGACTCTGGTATTACAAGGGCTTCCTTTGTCTCAACCTCAATGGTTATTCTTCCTGTCATGCCAGGCCTTATAAGACCATGGGAATCTTCGAACTGGATTTCAACTGGAACAAGTCCGGATACAGGATCCACAACTGAAGATGCTGCAGAAACCACACCAGGGTAAGAGGTTCCTCCGAGAGAGCTTAGGGTGATAACAGCAGGAAGACCTGCAGAGAGCTCATGTATATGATTCTCAGAAACATATACATGAGCTTTTACACCGGAAGGATTGACTATTGAAATAAGCGGTTGACCCATGGCGGGATTTCCAGTTCTGGCCCATATTCTTCCCACAACACCGTCGAAGGGGGCTTCGATGCAAGAGCGATCACTCAAAGTCCTGGCCTGAGTATAGCCAGCGTAAGCCCTGTTCACAGCTGCAGCTGCAGCAGTAGCACCTGCGGAAGCAGCATCATATTGCTGCTCGCTTACACTGCCTGCTTCAAAGAGCATTGAAAGCCTCTCCAGGTTGGTTGCGGCATTATCAGCATTAGCCCTGGCAGCACTGACTGCGGCACTAGCCGCAGCAGTTCCGGCACTTGTCTGCTGATCGGAATCAAGTTGAACTAATTGCTGACCCTGTATAACGGTGTCGCCTTCACGAACGAGAACTCCTTCAATAATCCCCGGCATCGCTGCGTAAATAACTGCCTCTTCTATTCCTTCAAGTCGAGCATCAACCATTATCTTTCTGGTAATCTCAGCAGTTCTAATCTCGATTGAAGCCACAGGTACGGCTTTTCCCTCTGTCTCGTCAGTACCTCCGCAACCGGTAAACAAGACAATTAGTGCTACAACTAACGGCATATAAGTAGTTTTCATGTTTACTCCTGTATTTTATGTAGTGTAAGTGTATTATCTTTGGAATACCAGTCAAGCGCTCCGCACACTCTCAGAACAGAAGCTTCAGCTACCCTGAGGCTGAACAGGGCAGCTGCCCTGTTTGTTCTAGCCATTGTGAGAGCAAGAAGAGCCTGATCCATTTCCAGCTGACTGATTACTCCGGTTTCAAAAGACACCTGGGCTATTTCAACAACTTCTTCAGCCTGAAGCAGTGTGTAGTCTGTTGCATTCACCCGTTCCCGTGCAGCCTCAAGACTGCTCCATGCCTGTTGAAGAGAAAAAGAGACTGCGTTCTCGAGGGCAAATGCATTGGCATCCGAAGTAAGTTTTGACATTTGGGCAGATTTGTACCCGGATATGTCCGAGTAACCGTCAAAGAGTGGAATCTGAAGCGAAATCATAAAGCTGAGATCTCTGTCATAATCGGTATCAGTAAAATGCCAGTCGTCTCTCATTGCCTGAAAACTGTATGAAGTGCGAAACAGAAGACTGGGCATGAATTCGGCCCTTGCCATTCTTACCTGTGATGAACCCATCTCTCTGAGATCAGACGCTATATCCAAATCAGGATTATTTTCTCTCATGAGGGTTTCCGCTTCTTCAAACGATGCCGGGATACCGAGTGGAAGTGGTTCTTCAAGGTATCCTTCCGGAACTACTTCTCTTATCTCAAGCCCCATGGCAAATGCAAGTGCTGTTCTAGCATTCTCTGCCGCCATTCTAGTTTCAATAACTCCTGGTTTCCGATTCTCCCAGGCGACCTCGCTTTGGAGAAGGTCAAGTCTAGAAATCACTCCGGACTCATACTTAATTCTTGAAACTGAGTAAGCCTCCTCGGCGATTGATAGAGCTTCTTCGGCTACTACTGCAAGTTCTTCGGCAAGTAAGGCACCATAGAAAACTGCAGTAACTTCTTCAACCGTATTTTGCTCACTTACTGTAAGTGATGCTTCAGCCATCTCGGTGGCAATCCCGGACAGATTACTTCCGGCTACGGCTTGTGGGACATAGATTGGTACATCAACATTAATACCAGCCTCTGACATATATTCGCTGCCCATGGAAATTGAACCCATGCCGGGAATATCGAGTTGCTGCACATCCGCAGAGTGAATATATGTCAGGCCAGCGGATATTCTTGGAAGGAACCAGAGAGAAGCTGCTCTACCTTCCCAGATCGAACTTTGAAGCGAATTTCTTGATGCAATAATATCGCTTCTGGAACTGAGGGCGGTCTGGATAGCCTCATCTAGAGTAACCGCTCCAGCAATGTAGATGATTATTAAAACCAGAGTCAGTGATTTCATTTATTGATCTCTCTCTTTTTTCGGTAATTTTCAGTGCTGATTCCGTCCAGAATAGCATCAACAACAGTTTCAGCCGCAGGCGATTCCTCGCTATCCATGAATCCATGAAGAGCACGAATCAAATAAGTATTCAAAGTAGAGTGAAACATTATTGAAGTGAGTAGAGGGTCAGTAGAAGACTTTATCTCTCCAACAGCAATTGCCTCTGTAAATTTTGGAATTATTAACTGCTGCAGTGCCATAATATCATCCTGCAGGGAATCGATAAGGTCTCTTATATCGGGGACAAAGAGAAAAGAAAGATGCGTTCGAACCAGATCCGGTTGTTTCTCGAGAGACTCGAACCGAGCCTCGGCTATTAGAATAAGTGTTTCTCTTAAGGGAAGATCTAACTCAATAATGGTCATCAATTCTGATTTAATCCGCTCGTGAATCCTCTGGGCCAAAGCAATAAACAGTCCTTGTTTGTTCTTGAAATGGTAGTAAATGGAGGGTTTAGTTAAGCCGCAGGCTTCAGCAATATCAGACATTGAAACACTGGCAAAAGATTCCCTGGCAAATAACTCTATACCGGTATCAAGTATCATTTCCCTAGTTTCTTTGGAATTATGCAATTCTCAATCTCCTTTCTTGAATACTTACTTAGTGGTATATAAGCAAGCAGGCAATACATGTCAATGAAAACTTCATTATTTTACAAAGTCTCCTTAATATTACTTGCTTTTCACACAGACTTCTCCAGATTATCTATTGCATAGTTAAATATTGACCTATTGACAGGGAATAGGAAAATTGAAAGAAAAATCATTGAGCCAGCAAGTTCCATAAGTTCCCATCCATCCGGCCAGTTGGCAATTTGCACAAAGACAGAAACAGCTAGAGCCTATCCGAAAACCTAATACTAATCTATAATCAACAATAATATTCTGTACAAAACTTGACAAAAGCGCCGTAATTCGTTATATATTAAGCAGTTACCCTACTAAAGAAAAATGCTTAACCGAAAGAACGGCGCACATGAAAACTAACACTTTTTCTCCAGAAAGCAATACTTTCCCTACTTTGTTCCCTGTTGAGGTTGATACAAACTTCGCTGACATCCTGCATGAAGGGTTTGCTCTTCTTAACAAAGATCCGAAGATTCTCAAGAAAATTGAGCATGATCTTGATTGCTATGCCATGAGCAAAAAGGAAAGACGCCTTGCCGATAAAGCCTGGCGAGACCGCCAGACCTTACCTCTTGGGCTGGAACTGCAGGAATTTGCGGATTCTCTGGAAACCTCAGAGGAAGAGGTTGGGATATCCCTTGGGATTGGCAGGCCCAGAATGAGGTCAGAAACTGTATTCCTGTTCATGTTGTTCAGAGGCTACTTTGACTCTGTTACTGATATACGGGCAACTGACAGAATTGTCGATTCTATAACGATTCGCAGTTACTTTCAAAATTACGGGTGGGGCAATCTTCCCAAAAGATCAACCATTCACGACAACATCCAGGCAGTGTCATACGAAACCCGCAACTACATATACAGAAGCCAGCTTGCAGATGTTAAGGATCAGGGAATAGATGATTACAAAAGGCTCACCCTGGACAGTACTGCTGTAATGGCAAACAGCAGGTGGCCTGTTGACTCGGGAGTGATCTGGAGGCTGTTGGAGAGAGCTTTCAAAAACAGTCAGGGTTTATCGAAGTACGGAGTACCTAATTTTATGCCCTGGCACACAGCTCTCTGGTTATCGAAGATCACTCAGTTGAATTTCAAGATTAATGTCACATCAGG
>JAGGYZ010000131.1 GCA_021162285.1 Candidatus Fermentibacteraceae bacterium | reverse complement strand
TCAATCTCCTGCCTCATAATGATACAGGAGTTGAGCAACAGAGCGGATTGTTGTTCTGAAGTAAACTTGCTCTGCAGGCAATATTTACAACCTCTTCTGATCTGCACACCAGAAGGGGTTTTCCAGAGATTCAGGTACTCATCACTGTAACCTGTGAACCTTCTCACATTCTTGACTACCATCAGCTATTGAAGATATTCTTTCTTCTTTTACACTGAACAGTTTTTCTTTAGATAAATACATTGTGAGGTTGTTTCGATAAGAGAAATAGAGAGCGGTTTTGTGTTTGGAGACAAAGCTGAACTGGACAAAAGTGGATACTGGTTAAGAACCCGGCTTTATGCACTGAACACCGATATCTCTATTCTTGCTGCAGAATTCAGGAAGAACAAACTGCTTGGAGTCAGCCTCAACAGAGCAATTGGAGGCTCTGTGGGCTGGATAGAGTCAGCTGTGACAAAACCTGAGGAAGAAGACTGTTACTACCGGCTTTCAACCGGGCTGGAACGCAGCTTCTGGAACAGTACCCTATATGGCTTTGTAGAGTATCATTTCAACCAGCCCGGGGTATCGAACTACAATGACTACCTGCAGAACTCAACACAACCAGCATACACCACAGGCGGAGTTTACCTTATGGCTGAACACTATCTGGCAACCGGTATCAGTGTAACTGCAACTCCGCTGCTCACAGTTAACGCAAGTGGCCTGTTCAATATGAACGATTACTCCATCCAGTTCAGTGCAGGGGGAGATTACAGTTTGTCAGACAACTCATCGGTTAGCGGAGGAATCAGTGGTGGACTTGGGTCGGAACAGAGCGAATTCGGCAGTCTTCCTGCAAAGCTTTACCTGAACCTTTCCTTGTACTTTTAAACCTGCACAAGAAGCCGGAGCTGTTTCCTCAATCCCCTGCATCATAGTGATATTGAAGACGTGCAATCAGTTACCCCTGAAATGCATTGGCCATTAAAATTTCTCAAGACCTTCTTACGCCACTTTCCCGGACTTACTGGTATCTTGACACACTTCAACTAAGCCAACATACTGCACAGAGATGTGAATAGTATTCACAAATACTGTATTGCATCCTGTATATGCTTATTAAAAACTGATAGGGGGGGGGTAAAATGTGCTTTCTCAGGCGAGTGGTATCTTCATTCCCGATTGCAGCGGTTCTTTTTCTTTCGCAGTCTTCCACTGCAGGCTGGCTTGAATTCGGAGCAGGTTGCCCCGAGGGCTCTCAACCTGTGGTTTATCACACACAAACAAACAGCGAATTCATCTGCTTTGATGTTGAACTGCAAGGACTCCTGTCAGAGACTCTGACACATGACAACATTGATTACCTCAGATTCAATCAGAGTCCAGGAACAGTCCCAATGGATGAAACCGGCTATCCTGAAGTACCGTTTGTGACCTGTTTTGTAGCAGTACCTGACGGAGTGGATCTTGACCTTTCATTTCATGCTTCCTGTGAAGAAACAGTCGAATGCCTGCCGGTTTACCCTGCTCCGTGTGACAGTCTTGTCCATGAGCATGGAGTCACTTTCATTGATGAAATCTTCGAGAGGGATCAGGCAGCTTACTCTTCTTCAGAATGGTATCCCTCTGCAACCGCAGAGATATCAGGGGAGTTCAGACTGCGTGATCAGCGGGTTGCCATAGTAAATGTATACCCGGTTCAATTCCTTGCTTCTGAAAACAGACTCAGGGTATGGAGTGATATTGAAGTAAAAGTCACTTTCCAGGGTACTGATCCAGTCTGGAGCCAGGCGGGGCTTGGCTATTACGACCAGATCATTGGCGACAGGCTTATCGGCTATGAACCCGACCCCGATCCAATTCCAATGGGATTACCGGCAGGAAGTGTATTCAGGCATGATGACACTCTAATTGAACCCCCGTTTGTACCGGACTATGTGATAATTGTGGCACCTGGTTTAGACGGAATCCTTGCGGATGATTTTGCAGCTTACCGGGCAACCCTTAACGGTTTTGATGTGCTGATTGCCAACCTTGCGGATATCATTGACGAGTATGGAACTTCTGATTACTATTTTGTCTCTGCCGATATTATCAGAGATTACACTGAGGCTCTCTGGGGCTGGAGTACTCCCGGTGCCAGACCAACCTACCTTCTTCTCATTGGTGATCATGAAGAGCCGAGTTGCATTTCATACCCTTACTGCTTGCCAACAAAGGAGTACCTGACACCTGAAGGAGATGGCAATGACGAGTGGCTGGTCCTTTTCGATGAACCCCGGGAGGTCTTCTCAGGTCTTCCAGATATGATAGTCGGCAGACTTCCGGTAAGAGATACTGATGTTCTTCAGGACATGTTCAATCTGATCGAGTCGTATGAGTCAGAGGCTGTACCTCCCTACCCTGAGAATCTGGTTAACCGCAGACGAATCACGAGGCTTGCCGGGACAGACAATGATGGTGCAAGCGCATCTGATACCTGGAAGCCTTCAGTTGGCTGGACCGACTCTCTCCGGACATGGATGGGATACGAATGGGACAATTACTACTGTGGAGACGGTGAAGACACATACTACTTGAATCCGCCCAACCCGGATGGCAGCAGCATGACCAGTGACGACTGGGTGGATGCCTGCAATACCGTTTTTGAACGGGGGTCTCAGGTCGCATTCTATTCAGACCATGGAGATTTTCATATGTTTTCAGCCGGTCTTAACTGGGTACCTCCGGCACCCGACAACTTTGGAACACCTGACTCTACATTTGATGATATTGGTGTGCTTGCTCTCTCGCCTGACCCGGATCACTGGACACCCTTTGTGCTCATGCTTTGCTGTACCGCAGGAACATTCAACCACACGGAAGCTGAACACGAAAATATCAATACATATCAGGGGTTGTGCTACGATCGGCACGATTCTATTCCATACGATTTTCACAGCGACTGTCTGGCAG
>JAGGYZ010000281.1 GCA_021162285.1 Candidatus Fermentibacteraceae bacterium | reverse complement strand
CTTGTGTTGCGATCATCACAGTGCTCTGTGTTCTACCCTCCATAAAGGTTACAACCGTGTCTCCTCTGGAGGTTGTAAAAGCAGGGACCTGAAGTTCAGGCAGTGGTTCTTCAGGGTTGTTCCAGTCGGCGAAGTAGTTTTCTGTCATATTGAATACTGCCTCAGGATCAACATCTCCTACCACGGTAATAACCGTGCCTTCAGGTCTGCAGCACAGATCGTAGTATTCAGTTACCTTCTCAATGGTAATTCTGCCGAGGGATTCTCTGGATGGATTCCGGTAGTCAGCCGGGGAAGCAGCGGTGATGAACATCAGGCTGTCATAAGCTACGCTGCCGGTTCTTTCAGCGGAAGCCGCAAGGTCTGTGTAATTTTCGGTCATCACTCTGTCGAAGTCCGCCTGCCTGAAGGCTGGATCAAGAAGAAGGTCTGCCACTGCGATGAAACCTGTCTCAAGATCCTCGGAGAGAACAGTAGCAGCTCCTGATGAGGATTTAACTCCACTGTAAAATCGCAGTGAAGCCCCTTCATTTTCCAGTCTCTTGTGAAACTCTGTGTATTCAAGCTCCGGTGTACCGTGCAGCATGGTTTCCACAGTGATTGAACCAAGTCCGTTGAACTCAGAATTGTACATCAATCTTCCCATTGGTACAGAGAAGCTGATAGATGCAACGGGGAATGTGTGGTCTTCCTTTACAAGCAGAACAAGACCGTTTGCAAGCTCAAAGGTTTCAACTCCCCGGGCAATGGAGGTTGAAGGCAGAGCCATGAAGTCGTCGGGAATTTCTAGGCCGTCATAGTTTACAGATGAAGGTTCGGTGACATCAGTTGGCAGAGCCTGGTCTCCTGCGCTACCCATACTTCTGCCGCCTGTAGGGATGAGAGCTGCAACTGTTACACCGTTCCTGCGGAAACAGCCTGCTGCAGATTTTATGTCTTCAGGTGTAAGCTGTTCTATAAGTTCCAGTTGCTCGGTACTGTGCATGGGGTCGCCATACATGGTTGCGGAAAGGCTGTAGTTCATGGCAAGACCAACCGGGCTGGCATCACCTAAAACATCCTGAGCTCTGTATCTGTTTTTAAGCTGTTCAAGATCCGCCTGAGAAATACCGTTTTCTGCGAGATTTTCAAGCTCGTCCCACACCATTTCCTGAATCTCTTCAATGGCAGGACCGCTATCTTCAGGCGGATTCATGGTAACATCAATACTGAACAGACCCGGATCTATGCCGCCATCATTCCAGGCTCCTGCACCGTAAACAAGGCCGGTTTCAACAAGAAGCTGATCGAATCTGCCGGTTCTTCCGCCGGACAGGTATGACGATATTATTTCCATCGCCGGATTTGCGGGATCGGAGCCACTGCAGGCATGGAATGACATGATAAATCTTGGCAGGTTGGAAGCGTGCTCAACTTCCACCAGCCTTGCTTCTGTCTGTTCTGGCTCAGTGGGAATCTGCTCTTCCGGTACATTGCCTGCAGGGATGCCACCGAAGTACTCCTGTATCTGCCCCAGCAGTTCCTGCGTATCAAAATCACCAACCACAGAAAGCACGGCGTTGGAAGGACAGTAGTAGGTTTCGTAGTAGACTCGGGTATTTGTGTTGTTGTATGCAAGAATGTTCTCATCGTAGCCTATAACAGGTCTGCCGTAGGGGTGCTGTGTGTAGGCGGTTTCAAGCAGAGCTTCCATAAGAGCGCCGTCCGGGTCATCTGCAGTGCGCATTCTTCTTTCCTCGTGAACAACATTCCGTTCGGAAACAATTCCCGATGAATCCAGCAGACAGTTTACCATTCTGTCACTTTCTATTGAAAGAGCATCTTCAAGCCTGCCTGAAGGCAGTATCAGATAGAAGCAGGTGATGTCTTCTGTTGTAAAGGCATTGGCGCTGCCTCCGTCTCTCTGAACCAGCTGCCAGAAACGACCCTCAGGCATGTCAGACGTTCCCTTGAACATCTGATGTTCCATGAAGTGGCTCAATCCTATGTCGTTTCCTGTTTCGTTTCTACCGCCAACTCTGTATGAAATTACAGATGCAACTACAGGTGCGTAGTGCAGTTCCTGTGTAACTACGGTGAGTCCGTTATCAAGGATGGTTACAACCGGTTCTTCTGCAGACACAAGAGAGACAGACAGCACGAGTATCAGGGAGACCAGTTTGCTCATATCAATCCACCTTTTCAGAGTAATAGGATAGCAATCAGATCTATTATTACGAAAATACAGAATACTCGCAAACACAATCTGTGGCGTTTCGGGACCAGTCAGATTTATACGGAAGTAAAGGAATCGCCGGTTAGAACTCCGCCTGTATTACGCTCTGGTCCAGTTTCCAGGTTTCGCCTTCTTTAACCATAAGCAGTTCAAAGGGTTGAGGCAGGCCTGTGATGTTAAAGAAAACGGTGGTGCTGTCTCCCTGTGTTTCAAAACCGGATACAACAACATTTTGTCTGGGAGGAAGTTCGGCTGCGAAGGTTGGAGAGGCAAGGATTGCCTCAATGAAATCAGTGGAATTCCAGGCTGACAGTTGTTCCGCCGTAATCTCAACATCCAGCTCAGTTGAGATCTGCGCAACAGCATCTTCCGGCTGAAGCTTTATCATCATCATCATTTCGATCAGACCGTTCGATTCAGTCGAAATACAGTTTTGAAAGCTTTCGGCATCAGCAGAATACACGGCATCCAGCAGGGTGTCGAAGTCCTGTTGCGGGCTGCCTGCAAAAACAACTCCAGCCGCAGCAACAAGAACAAGCACAGTTTTCAAAATATTCCTTCCGTAAAATGTATTGTAGCTGCAAACATAAACGGTTGTATCGGGGAAAGCAGGTTATGTTCCGCTTCTCTTTTCACGAAACTTGCAGCTAAAATTTCTTGACGAATTTAAATCAAGCTGTTATGCTCTGTTACGGTAAGGAATACTGACACAAACAAAGGAGTTATCTATGCCGGATTCTAAGCTTGTTTTATCAATCCCGCAGGGAATAACCACAGCTACTTCACTTGGTATTGAGGGCCTTGCCAGGCACTACAGCCCGGGTTCCGGCAAACACTTTACAGGTCGAAAACTGTTTGTAGAACTGGCAGTCAAAGATGGTCAGCCTGATTTTGCATACCTGGATGACGGTGGATGGCGGGATGCGGAGACGGATTCTGTAACTGCCCTGGCAGCTGCAGATGCAGGTAATCGAACAAAAACAGCTCTTTCGAACAATGCTTTCTCATGTACTCCAATACAGGCGTACAGGAACATCTTTCTTGTAAAAACTGCGGGTCATGTAATGGCAATGGAGAATGCCGGGTTGCTTCATACCTTCAAAACGGAAAACTGCCACGAAGGGATGTCCCTTTCCGAAGTGGTGGAAGCCACAGGTTATCCTGATAATTCACCAGGACGCAGTCATCTCTACCTGGTGATGTGCCCTATTCAGCTTCTTCTGCTGTCGAACCTTTCACCGGTCGAGTATGCCTGGTACGCCACACACAGGCCGGGAAAGGTGTTCCGTCAGGTTATTTTTACCGAGCTTAAAAGCGTGCAGTCACGGCTTGCCGCAGAGAGCCGTTTTGTTGATGCACAGCAGGAAATCAATACCAATCCGGAAAAGAAAACAAAAACCATCGTATCCGGCGACTGTATAAACGAAGTTCCCTTCAGGGCATGGTGCGGCTATGATGACAACACCGAGGGTGGTTTGTATGTCGGAGATCAAACTCACATAAACCAGTGGCGCTTCCCGGACAAAATACCGGTAGACTGGGACAGGGCAAGCTGCTGAACTTACGGAATCCGGGCGCAGGGGGCAACAGTGACATTCGGAAGTACCATATCGGTACAGACACAGGGTTTTTCTGATATTGTTGACATTACGCAACAGGTTCAAACCACGATAACAGAGTCAGAAATCATGAACGGAATCGTGAATGTAACTGCAATTGGTTCCACGGCCTCGGTTACTACCATCGAATACGAGCCTGCTCTGGTCATCGATATGCAGGAACTCTTAAACAAACTCGTTCCTGAAACAATCAGGTCACGGCACTCGGAAACATGGGGTGATGACAACGGATTTTCCCACATGAGAGCAACCCTTATGGGTCCGGGAACCACGCTTCCGGTTGAGCGCGGAAAGCTGTTAACCGGAACATGGCAGCAGGTTGTTGTAATCGATCACGACAACCGTCCCAGAAACAGACAGATAAGAATTCAGGTCGTGGGTACGACCGACTGAACTCCAAAATTCGTGCACAGTTCGGTTCAGGTCATTTCAGCAACAACCGCAACCGCATTGCTCCTGGTCGGTGGTCTTGTCGCGATGCAGTTCAAGCAGTTCAAGCAAGTCACCTGAACAGCAATTGCCTGATGGATTCAACTCGGCGCACTGGTTTCCTGTGCAAGCCTGTGTTTCATCCTGAATTTGTGCCAGTGTACTGCAGCCATTCCTTACAGCTTCTACAATGGTTCCTTTGTTTATCTGCCTGCAGTAGCAGACAATCTGTGAATCAGCTACCAGGCTCCAGTTTTTCATTGTACATCCTTTCATCTGAAACAAATCAACTGAGTCGAATCCAATAATAATATACTGAATTGGTATCTTATTGTAAGGGGAAAAGAATTCCGAATTACAGGCAGTATTCTTAACGCCTGCTGCTTACTGCATAGAAGACCCGGTGCACAATTGCAGCATAAGACATAGTCGTTCATAAACTCGCACTTCATCCCTTGCCTGCGATGGATTCGCTGATGATACTACATGCAACGAACGAGGGGGTGTCGCGCTGGATGGGCATCTCTGGTTGTTGTTACATTCTACAGGAGGATACAATGGGTTCATTTCCAAGTGACATTGATATAGCAAGCAAGGTTAAACCTCGCCCGATTAAAGAGATAGCAGAAAAGCTGGGGCTGAAACCGGAAGACCTTGACCTCTATGGAGATGATAAGGCAAAGGTACATCTGGATGCTCTTCCCAAGAGAAGAAAGGGGCAGGGAAAACTGGTTCTTGTTTCGGCGATTACACCGACACCTGCCGGTGAGGGTAAAACTACAGCCACAATCGGTTTAACCCAGGGGCTGGCAAAGATAGGTGAGAATGCATGCTGTGCTGTCCGCGAACCTTCCCTTGGTCCCGTATTTGGTATAAAGGGCGGAGCAGCAGGAGGCGGGTATTCGCAGATTATTCCCATGGAAGATATCAACCTGCATTTCACAGGAGATATGCATGCTATTACAGCAGCCAACAACCTGCTCTGCGCTGCAATAGACAACCATCTGCATCAGGGAAATGGATGTCTGCTCGATCCCAGAACGGTGAGTTTCCGCCGGGTGATGGACATGAATGACAGATCTCTCAGGAACACGGTTATCGGGCTTGGTGGAAGAACTCAGGGTGTTCCCCGAGAAACAGGTTTTGACATTACTGCAGCCAGCGAGATAATGGCGATACTGGCTCTGGCAATCAACCTCGAAGACCTGAAGCAGAGAATAAACAGGATTTTCATTGGCCTTACCTATGACAGAAAAGAAGTTCGGGCAGAGAAAATGGGTGTTACCGGCGCAATGGCCATGCTGCTGAAGGATGCTATCAAGCCGAATCTTGTTCAGACCATTGAAGGAACACCGGCATTTGTACACTGTGGACCTTTTGCCAACATAGCTCATGGATGTAACTCTATTCTTGCCACAAAGATGGCCGTTGCTTTCTCAGACTGGGCTATAACAGAGGCCGGATTTGGGTTTGACCTTGGAGCAGAAAAATTCTTTGATATCAAGTGTCAGTACGGCAATCTGTGCCCGTCGCTTGTTGTTCTGGTTGTTACCTGCCGTGCCCTGAAGATGCATGGAGGCGCTAAGAAAAGAGACCTCAAAACTCCTAATGTTGAGGCTCTCGCAGCAGGATTTCCCAACATGGAGAAGCATCTGGAAAATATTGGCAAATTCGGTCTGCCTGCTGTTGTGTGTGTTAACAAATTCGCAACTGATACAGATGAAGAAGTTGATCTGGTTGTTGATAGATGTAAAGAACTGGGTATTAATGTTGCAGTTGGTGAAGGTTTCGCAAAGGGCGGAGAGGGTATGAAAGATCTTGCCCGCCTGGTTGTAGACAATGCAAAGGACTGCACAGGTTCATTCAAGCCTCTTTACGACTGGAATGATACTGTGGAGAACAAGATCGAAACCATTGCCAAAGAAATTTACGGAGCAGAGCATATTGACTTTACAGCTCAGGCTAAAAAAGACCTTCGTACAGTTAAAAAGTTCGGATACGACAAACTTCCCATCTGTATTGCTAAAACACAGAAGTCCCTTTCCGACAACCCGAAACTTCTTGGAAGACCCAAGGACTTTGTTGTAACGGTACGTGAAATAGAGATTTCAGCAGGGGCAGGGTTCCTCGTTCCAATCACCGGAGACATCATGAGAATGCCAGGCTTACCGGCAGTGCCGGCAGCTGAGAACATGGATGTTGACAATGATGGCAAAGTTAAAGGTCTTTTCTAGGATCTGACTGGGGAGGCAGTGCAACCTCTCTCTTCCATGAATCCCCTGTTTTACAGGGTTTCAGTTGGTCTGCACCGCTTGTTCAGGCGGTGCAGACTTGTTCTGGACGGTAGAAAGTACTGTTCTTCAGAACATGGTCCTTTTCATTCTGGAAACTCAGGCAGAACACAGAAACAGTTCCCGCTGTAGTCGAAACTGAATAAAGAGCAGATCACGGTGTACAATGTGCAACAGGTTATCAGTGTTCTTTCAGGGAGGGTGAAGTGAAGGGTATACTGGTGTGTGT
>JAGGYZ010000327.1 GCA_021162285.1 Candidatus Fermentibacteraceae bacterium | reverse complement strand
TTAGCGGAAGAGACACGGAGAACGGAGGTATGAGCATGATTGGTTTGGGGTTTGCGATCTTATTGAGTACCACAAGCTCAATTTCAGCGGAGATAATGGTTGAAGCGGATCAGATTGCGGGTTCGTTTGACTCAATGCTGGTCTGTTCCGGGGACGAAATTATACAGGATCTGGCCTATACGGGACTTGACGGTCTGGTGGAAACTACAGGAGTTCCTCTGCTTCGTATGGGTGGTATTGCCGCCGAGTATTACGACTGGGAAGGCGATAACTACAACGGATTGTATTACATTGATGTTGATAGTATTCTGTATCCATATCCGCTAGAAAACAGCCTTGATAACCTTCTGCAATTTTGCGAACAAATTAATGTGACACCGGTCCTTACAGTAAACTTTCAGATCAACGATCCGGGCAAAGCAGCACGCATGGTAGAGTACTGCAACGGAGACATTACAACTCCCATGGGTTCGGTAAGAGCAACTAGAGGACATCCTGTACCGTACAATGTAACCTATTGGTGCATTGGAAATGAACCCGATATTGCCGGAGGAGTCTTCCCGGTACCTCCCTGGGGAGATTTGACCTTTTATCGTCATTTCGGGATTCCCTTTGAGGAGTGGGCGGTGGAAGATTCTGTTTACGCCACAGCGGAGGATTTTGCTCAATTAGTGAGCGTATACATTGATTCCATGCGTCCCAGGTCGCCCATTCCCCTGGAAATCGCGGGATTGTCGCTGGCGGATCAGCTCTCATGGATTGAACCTGTGTTCACTTTGAACAATGAGAAAATGGACTGGATGGATATACACTACTATCCCATGGGAAGCTTTACTTCAGACAGCACACAGTACCGTGACTGGCTTGCCGCGGCAACCTCCGGCACGATATACAACCCTCCTCTTGAAGAGTGGTACCCTATGGTGGTAGATACTGTTGAAAAGTACAGTGGTGGTTACGACATTCCTGTATGGATCATGGAATTCAACATCTTTGCGGTGGTGGATGATCCGATCTGGTGGAACTATCTTGACGGGTTATTCATTGCGGATTGTATAGGTCATATGTCGAAGTGCGATGTTCCGGTAGCAGCCATTTACTCCATCGCCGAAGGGGATCCTGATGAAGAGGCATTCCCCATTTGCGGCGCGATAAGAACCGATACCCTTTCCAGGCGCAGTTCGGCCTGGGTGATGAAGCTTTTCAACGAGAAGTTCGGCAATACTGTGGTGGAGGCAACATGTGATCAGGTCTCAGGTGGTTACGGTCTGGAGGTTTATGCCTCACGGTATGATGACTGGACTCTGTCGCTTATGGTAATAAACAAGAATCTTGATTCATCATACACCGCATCAATAGAGCTGAGCGGATATATGTCTGACGGTACTGCTGATGTCTGGCAGATCGTAAATGATATGCCGATTGATGCCCCGTGGAACGGCACCTCGGGAATAACATACCAGGGGGAGATCTCGGGGAGTCCCGGAAGTTTCAGCCACACATTTCCCAAAGCCTCGGTAACCTGTATCTGGATAAACCCGGACCCCGCTGGAATACAAGGAAATATTCCTTCAACACAAGTTTCTCTGATGTCAATTCCCAATCCTGCAACAGACTCTGTTTCTTTCCATTATTCTCTGCGGGAACCAACCTCTGCCACCATTGAGATATTCAGTATTGCGGGTCGATTGATCCGGTCTCTTTCCAGTTCATCAAGCCAGAGGTCGGGTGTTGCAGAATGGAATCGCGAAGACAATAATGGGACAACTGTTCCACCTGGTATTTATCTGGTAAAACTAACCTCAAACAACCTGGGGATCAGTCATATGACAAAACTGATTCTTTTATAGCAAAGAAGATAAAACCATGAATCTCACCATTACAATTCTGGTTTTTCTTGCTTCAGCATTAATCGCTCAACCTGCTATCACAGATGTGCTTCATGATCTGGATCAGCTTTACAGAAGCGACAACAGTTATTCAGAGATGTCTATGCATATTATCACAGAGCACTGGGAGAGAACTCTTTCCATGGAAACCTGGTCAGAGGGCAGAGACAAAACATTTATCAAGGTGCTCTCTCCGGCAAGGCAGGCAGGCTCAGCAACCCTTAGGATAGGTTCAGAAATGTGGAATTATCTGCCAAATACCAATAGCACTGTTCGTATTCCACCTTCAATGATGACAGGTTCCTGGATGGGGTCTGACATTACAAACAACGACATTGTTAAAGAAATAACCTATGCAAATGATTACAGTGCAGAATACATCCCTGAACCCGTAACCACTGATGCCTCGCAGGGAGCACAGTATTACCTGCTGCTTACCCCTAAAGCATCCACCGCAGTTGTTTGGTCCTACATTGTTTGTGCCATTTCAACAGACCCGGTTCTGCCGGTGTGGGAGAAGTACTATGACCAGCACGACAACCTTATAAAAACAGTTACCTTTTCAGATGTACAGACCATGGGTGGAAGAACAATCCCCACGGTAATGCAGGTAATTCCAGCAAACAAACCCGATCAGAGTACAACCATAACATGGTCAAATACAACATTTGATCAGGGCGTTAGTGAAGACATCTTTTCTCTGGACAATCTTCAGTCCGGCGGGAATTAGAAATGGGTCTGATCTCAAAACTCGCCTGGAGAAACATCTTTCGTCAGAAGAGAAGAACCATTTTGACAATCCTGACAATGACTGGAGGTTTTGTACTCTCCAGCCTGGCAATAGGATGGGCGAATGGCTCCTACAGTGGAATGATACTTTTCTTCACAAATCACAGAACCGGGCAGATACAGCTGCACAAAGAGGGATATCTGAATGATCCATCCATTTACGACACCATAGACGATTACCGGCAAACGGCAGAGCAGCTGTCTGTGGTAGACGGTGTTAGAGCCTGGGCTCCCAGAATCTACGCAGGTGCCCTTCTTGCTTTCAGAGAGAAAGATGCACCTGCAGGTGTTTTCTCCAACTCCGCAGCCTCTTCCGTGATTGGGATAGATCCCTTGAAAGAGCAGGCGGCAACAGATTTTTCAGAGCAGATAACAAGCGGCGGAATGCTTACCGCTTCACCTGCTGATTCTCTGCTCGGAGCCACAGGTCAGATTCTGCTTGGTGAAGGTCTGGCCATTACCCTTGACGCAGCAGTGGGAGATTCCCTTATTCTTCTCTCTCAGGCGGTTGACGGAAGCAGTGCGGATCGACGCTACATAGTTACAGGTATCGTGTCTACAGGAAATGCAGAGGTTGACAGAGCCACCTGCTACCTTACTCTTGCCGACGCACAGCTTCTTTTCGCACTTGAAAACAGAGTACACGAACTCGCCGTTGTAACCACATCGCTGGGTGTGGTGGAAAAGACCGCAGCTGAGATAGAGCTTATTACTGAGCCCTCCGGTCTTTCCACTTCAACATGGAAGGAATTTGCGAAAGAATTTTACAACGGTATGCAGGCTGATGTGGCAAGTCTGAAAATAATACTTGCAATTATCATCGCCGTTGCCGCCCTTGGGGTTCTCAACACTATTCTCATGATGGTTCTTGAGAGAAGACGGGAATTCGGTGTTATGAAAGCAATAGGAACACAGCCGAAATCAATAGTGCGCATGATAGTGCTGGAAGCCAATGTGATGGGTCTTGCGAGTATCGTTCTGGGAAGCATTGTCAGCACAATCGGCCTGGTTATCCTCTCCAAACATGGGATGACCATTGACCCGCCACTGGATTACGGCGGGTTCATGTTCAGAGAAATGCGGGCCGCCATCACTTTTGCCAGTTACTGGATACCCTCCGTGTGTGTGATGGTTACCGCTTCGGTTGTCAGCTTGGTACCTGCTCTTAAAGCTGCACACACAGATGCAGCCAGGTCTCTGCGGACGGTGTAACATGCTGTCACGACTTATTCTTATGTCATGGCGAAATGTTATGAGGAACAAAAGACGTACGATAATAACAGGTGTGGCCATTGGAGTTGGCCTTGCTGCAATGATGTTTTCAGATGCGTTGTATGAGGG
>JAGGYZ010000290.1 GCA_021162285.1 Candidatus Fermentibacteraceae bacterium | reverse complement strand
GTCTGTAGAACAGACAGGTTTGATGGCAGCCCGGTTTCTTCCCATTCAATGGTCAGGGAACAGGAGGGGGACAGACCCAGCTGGTGTGAATCGTTTTGGTAAACCCATGGACTAACCGAGCATGTTACAACTGTAAAGGCGTTGAGAATATGACCTGTGTGAACTGAAACAGGGTTGTCCTCCAGCTTAACACTGCCGGTTGTTGCTGTGAGCGTGGTCCTCTGTGATGATCCCACAGGGTATACTGCCGGGGCTCCAGCCAGGGGAGCCAACAGGTATTCCACGGAAACAGGTTCTTCAAAGGATGTATTTACAGAAGAAACCTCACACCTTCCAGGGAAAACAAACACTCTTGAAACAAGGGGTAGAAAAGGTGCCTGATGTGCCGCAGAATAGAACCCTTCGCTTCTGTCAACAGTTACAGTGCATACACTGCCGTCCACTGCAACACTGTAACCTGATGGAAAAGGAACGAACAAATCTGTTTCTGAAGCCGAGAGCAGAAACAGCAGTATACCAAGAGCCATAGTTCTCCTTGAGCAGAGAGTTGCACCGCAGAATCTAACATAGCTGTTAACCGGGATCGGGTCTATTTGTTCCCCGGTGTTGCATGAATATATTCTACGCTATGAAGCTCGCAGTTTTGTGTTACATAAGAAACAACGGCAGAACGCTGATGATGCACCGCAATTCACGTCCGGAAGACATGCATTTCGGTAAATGGAATGCTCCAGGCGGCAAGGTTGAGCCCGGAGAAACTCCGGAGGAATGTGCAGTGCGGGAAGTATTTGAAGAAACAGCGCTTACAGTGAATGATCTCTTTCTTCGCGGAGTACTGACTTTCCCGGCGTTTGATGACGAGGAAGACTGGTATGTTTTTGTTTTTACCGCTGAAAACTTCTCCGGGGTGCTGAAGAAAAGCTGTCACGAAGGCGACCTGTTCTGGATTAAAAATGGAGAGTTGATGGATCTTCCCCTGTGGGAGGGAGATCATATTTTTATGAAATGGCTTGACAGCAGCAGATTTTTCAGCGGAAAGTTCGTTTACAACACTTCCGGTCTTCAGTCACATTCCGTTGTGTTCTACGGGGATGATCCTGATTTTGCAGCTGCCGGTATGCAACAGTAAAGATAAACGGGGTATACTTTATGTTTTTAAGCAATGATTCCCTTCCCGTAATAAAAGTTGACAACCTGTGTACGATTTTAGACTGCAACACAAAGGCTTGTGAGTTCTTTGGACTGGGAACACAGGAGATACGGGGAAAACCTCTTTCAGACTACCTGAACACCGGGTGCGAGACGAAAGGTTCTTTCTCGGGAGAGTCTGAGTACATCATCACCCGGTTTCATCACTACACCGGATCAGTATCGGATGTGATTGTTGTTCGGAGCAGGGACCCCAGGCATGGAGAGCAGTTTCATTTTCTGACTATTTTCGATGTTTCGTCCAGCGGGTCTGCCGCAGACAACACGAGAAGCGAAAGCATAAAGAACCTTGCAGGTCGTATGGCCCACGATTTTAACAACATTTTAGCCGGTATACTGGGATCGCTGAGTATTCTCCGTGAGGGCGACTTTACTGGAAACGAATACGACGAACTGATAAACAACGCTGAAGACGGCGTGATAAGGGCAAGAAGGATAACAGACAATATGCTCCTGTTTTCCAGGGGAGGGGTTGATCCTGTTCCGGACACACCAGCGGAACCATCATATCCGGCAAAACAGGATGATTCAGATGAGAAATCTGACGGTGAACGACTTCTTCTGCTGGATGACAATCCTTTTGTGGCTGGTACAACAATAGGTATGCTGGTAACACTTGGTTACATTGTTGATGTGGTTTCCGAGGGAAGAGATGTTCTAGCGAAGTACACAGAGGCTGTGGAAGAGGGTGATCCCTACAAAGTAGTTATCATGGACCAAACCATAGAGGGAGGATCAGGCGGGCTGGAGACAATAAATGATCTTCTGAAAATTGACCCGGAAGCAGTGGTTATTCTATCAAGTGGTTTCTCTGGCAGCAACACCATGCTTAGCTACAGGTCACTGGGATTCAAGGCATCTCTTGCTAAACCGTACACCGTTCGGGAACTGTTTGAAGCTCTCAACACTGCTCTGGGGCACTGATGGAACAGAATTGTATCCGTCAGCGTATACTGCTTAAAGGAAAATCTGGAGGTTTGCATGGAGGAAAAGGCGAAAACAGCCGTGTTCTCCCGGGAAGTTACTCCACCGGTCGGACCTTACAGTCAGGCTGTAGTTACCGGATCTCTGGTGTTTGTCAGTGGTCAGATTGGTCTTGACCCGGGTACAAAGGCTCTGAAACAGACAGTTCAGGAGCAGACCCGTCTGGCTCTTGAGAACATTGAAAAACTGGTGGTAAAAGCAGGCGGCTCTATGGACGATATTGTTAAAACAACCGTTTTTCTGGCAGACATGAAAAATTTTGCCGGGATGAACCAGGTGTACTCGGAGTTTTTCAGTGAGCCGTACCCTGCCCGTGCGGCTTTTCAGGTTGCAGAACTTCCACTTAACGCCATGGTTGAAATAGAAGCCGTGGCTAGACTGAAAGAGAGATAGAATGCTGGGTCAGGTCTGGTCCACTGTGATTGGTTCCGATGGTTTCACAAAGTTCATACTTCTGCTGATTCTGTTCCTCTCCATTGGTTCCTGGGCTGTGGCGATTGCCAAACTCAAAGAGCTGCGGAGAATAATGAGTGCATCCAGAGTGTTTATGGAGGCTCTTCGTACCACCGGCCGTCCACCGGGAGGTGATTTTGTAAAGAGTTCAGGGGACATGGGTCCACTGGCAAGAATGTACACGGAAGCCGGCAGGTACCTTGGCCGCAGAAAGGATCAGGGCAGAACAGAACCGCTTAACAGGGAGGAAGTGGCAATACTTCACAGCGCCCTTGAAAGAGAGGCCAGTGAAGACCTTGCTCAGAGAAGCAGAAACATCGGTTTTCTCGCCACAGTTACAAGTGTCAGTCCTCTGCTCGGTCTTCTAGGAACTGTGTGGGGAGTTCTCGCAAGCTTCATCGCTATGCGGGAAGCAGGTATAGCAGATATCAGTGCTGTTGGAGCAGGTGTTGCCGCTGCACTTACAACTACGGTAGCAGGGCTTCTTGCGGCGATTCCTGCCAATGTGTTTCACAACTATGTGGTTGGTAAAGTTGATGATCTGGCAGGTGAGATGGACAGATTTCTCAGTGAGCTTGTGGATGTGTGCAGGAGGGGATCAATACAATGATACGGCAGAAATACAGGCAGTTCTCATCCATCAATGTAACCAACCTTGTTGATGTTACATTTGTTCTGCTTGTTATCTTCATGCTCAGCGCTCCGGTGATGCAGAGAAGCACAGACATCACACCTCCGTCTACAGATCAGGGACAGATAATTCAGAGACTGGATCCTGGAACCTCTCTGGTAGTGGAAATGGACGGCGCAGGTAACATCACAGTAGCCGGAGAAACGGTAGCCCCGGAAGACCTGTCAGCCCTTGCAGAGGCTGCTCTTTCATCAGGTAGAACCGAAGCATATCTCAGGGCAGACGGGCAGGTTCAATACGCGATTCTGGCTGCCGCTCTTACAGAATTGAGACGGGGCGGTTATGCCAATGTGGGGCTTATTCAGGAGTCTACAGTTGCAGTCGAATAATCCTTTTGCAAGACCCGCCGGACTGCATGTATCCAGCGACAGAAGAGATTATTATCTCTCCGCCGGTATCCATACAGGTGTGTTTCTTGTTCTCGTGCTGGCAGGATTGATCGCCGGCAGCCGGGAGACGATACCAATGGGCGGTGGTGAGTTTGTCTCGGTGGAGATGGTGGTTCTTGATACTGGAGAAAACCCCGTAGACGAAGTTCCAGTTCAGGAAGATACAGTTGAACCAGTCGAAGAAGTGCAGGAGGAAATTACAGAGGTGCAGGAGGAGACTGAGGTTCCCGAGCACACAGAACAGGTGCAGGAAGAAACAGCTCCCCCTGTCAATCAGGAGTTTATGGGAATGGGTTCCGATGGTGAGGCTGGCAGCGGGGCACCTGGTCCTGCCAGTTACGAAGGCAGGGTGTTCAGTGCCATAAGAAGAAACTTCAGAACTTCTGTTGATCCATCGCAGAGCTACAGAATCAGCTTTACAGTGAATACAAATGG
>JAGGYZ010000065.1 GCA_021162285.1 Candidatus Fermentibacteraceae bacterium | reverse complement strand
GGGAATGTTTTTATGGGCCTGAAGCAACTACCGGCAGACTTCAAAGAGTTTATACAATCTTTAAACGATAGTGATGTTCACTACCTGCTTCTGGGTGGCTGGGCTGTTGGTCTTTACGGAAATCCGCAGGTGATACAGAGATCTGGCTGATATTGAATTCATTGAAGGATCGTGATAACGGTTGTCACCTAAAGAATCTCTTTCTTTATTTTCTTCTCAAGCTGCACTTTTGTATAGGTGGGATTCCCTCTGATCTTTCTTATACTGTACCATGGCTCACTCATCTGAAACCACAGCAGCGCTCTTATTCTTGCGGTTACAAAGGGGTGGGTGGAAAGCAGGAAAGAGGGTGAAGGTCCTGCCTTTTCCAAGTCTTTTACCTGATCCAGAAAAGCGGTAACATCAAAGCGGATGAACTTATCGGAAAGACCACTGGCAACCTTCATCATGGCGCGGAAGGCAGCACCGGTGTCTCCTGTTGCAGCGAGCCCCGCTCTGTCTGCTGTTATCTCCCTTGCCCGCCACAAAGCAAGTGTCTTCAGCTTTTCCAGAGGATCTTCAGCATCATCCGGATCGGGATATGAATTGTGGCTGAAAAGGGCGTGGCCAAGTTCATGGCCAAGCACAAAAGCCATCTCCTGGGGACCAAACCTCTCTATCAGACCTGAGCTTACAAGAACAGTGGGATCCTCCGTGGAATTTCCAAGACAGTAGGCTTTGGGTGAGGCATCGCTGAACACGAACAACTCAAAGGGTTTTCCGGTAACAGCCTTACTTACAGAAACCATTACAGGGCTCAGCGCCGGAAAAAGTTCAGGTATTACCTTTACAGCAGTTGTGAGGAGTTTCCTTTTCATCTCACTGCCATCGCGACCCTTACCTGCAGACAGCCCGTACAGAGAAGGATCATCCCCTGCGAAGCGAACATCTTCCTTAAAACTCACTCAGCTCTCCGCATCAATTTCTGCCCTTTTCAGCGCTATCAGTCGAAGCATCTCGTCGGCCTGGTCCCTGACTTTTGCATCAGAATGGGTTACCCTTGCAGACCACTCTCTGTACTGTTCTCTCAGATGCTTTTTCGTCTGTTTGGAACTCCATTCAGGGTCAAGACCCAGAATACTGTTGATATCTTTGTCCGAGTGCATGTTCACTGGAAGAATCTTTTCTGACAACTGTCTGACCCTTTCTGAATCCACTCCAAGAAGGTTTGCTATTCTGTCAACCAGCTTCAGCTCCTCAGGGCCGGCAACACCATCTGCTGCTGCTACTTTCATGCAGAGTTCCACTATATCGTACAAGTCTCCTTTGGGAAATGATCCTATGGGATACTCGTTTGCAATGTCTTCACACAGCATCTCTATCTCGCCTGGCTTTATTGAAGTACCAAGCCTCTCAGCAATCATAAGAGCGCGGCTCAGGGATCTTGTGGTGTCTGCTCTCATGTCTTCAGGAAGACTTTCTATTCTGGTATCCATCCAGTTCCGAACCAGTGTTTTTTCCACCGTATCAAGAGATCCATCCACAGCACCTACTGCGGCGGCGTACTTTAGACCCAGTTCCTCGGCTTTGATTCTCATTCTGATACCGTCTACGTAACCTAGCGAACCGCTCTTGTAGCTGTAGATGAATGTAGCTGTAGCTGCAGGGGTCTGGACCATCCCGAGCGGGGCGATTGATAACGCAAACTGAAGCTTTCTTTCCCCTCGGGCGGGAAATGTTAGAAGATCAACGGGAACAGACAGTATTTCTGTCCATGAGTTCATAACACTGTTCGCATAGGGCATCTGCATCATGTGGGTCCACATGAATATCTGGGAACCTGTCATCTGCAGTTCCGGAATAGAGCACAGAACCGGCTTTCTTTTGTCCTTCTCTTCCCCGAGAGTTACATCCCACAGATACAGGTTGAACACTGTCGTAAGCATATTCGGGGGCAGGTTAATCACTCCTGTAATCAAAACAGTGAGACACTGCATTTCCCCTGCTCCCATGTCTTTCAATCTAGGAAGCACTGTCATATAGAAGCCCGAACGGTAACCCTGAGGTACGGGGGGAGTGTATTGCGGAAGCGGCTCAGATGAGTCGGCTGGAGAATCATTCTGCCCGTCAGTCGGTTCTATCTGATTTTTGATCCGTCCGCCATTTTTGAGGATAGCCTCTTTGATTGCAATTACAATAAAGATGAAGATAACCGTTCCGCAGCACAACGCCCCGGCTTCACTGTCTCCGCTGCCTGCATATGCAACAGAAGAAACCAGAATCAACACAAGCAGAAGTCTATTCAAGAGAATACCCTTCAAGCTCTCTTGCTTTCTTTTCCACATCACTGCCTGACATTGAACCCGCCTGAGTATCTATGTCCAGAACCAGCTTCTTACCGGTTCCCTCGTCCTCAAATATGCAGTGCATTCTCTGATCGGCATCGTAACTGTAAGTAACCTTCACAGGTTGGCCAGCTGGTCTTCCCGGGGGAAGTTGAAGGCTGCCAAAAGCCACAACATTAACAATATCGGCATCGGTGCTTGCCGTAGAGTGCTGGGTTACACGGGCATCAACTGCAGTCTGCCCCTGAGCGGCCGTATAGAATGTTCTGGAAACTTTGCAGGGGATAGGGGTGTTCTTCTTGATAAGAACATCGTTCACCAGCATGTTTCTGTCTGTTTTATCATCCTTTGACATGGCCAGTGTTCCATAGCAATGGCTGCATACCTCCTGCAGGCCTATACCCTTCAGACCGGAAGCAACACCGGCTTCAATTTTTGACGGGTTCTCATCCATAAGACGGAGCCCTGCGTGAATGGCAGCGCCAAGAGCAACACATTCATCAACATTTACTGCACTGGCCGGTGGCGAACCGAATATCTTCTCCAGACGTTTTTGAACAATGGGAAGACGAGTACTTCCGCCAACGAGAAGTACACTTGAAACATCCTCCGGCTCTGTTTCCGCTTC
>JAGGYZ010000305.1 GCA_021162285.1 Candidatus Fermentibacteraceae bacterium | reverse complement strand
GGGCAGTCCGGTCAGAGAGTGGAACAGTTATGAAACAAATGACTCAACTGCAGTAACTGTAGAGGCCGGGGGACTTCTTGGGTTTCAAGGGGCATGGAATCAGTTTGGAGATTCCCTCTCCTGGTACTGTGTAAAATCTCCATGGCTGGGTTTTGGAACCGTAGAGTGGAATGGCGTCCGGGAGAATTCTGTGCAGCTGGAAACTGTTACCGGCTTTCTTGATTTAAAAAGAGTGCAGCCGTGGTTTCTTTTCGTGAAGGAAAACTCCAGGTGGACATACAGCCTTCAGGTTAGAGGATGGAAACCCTTTACCAGCAGCAGGCTTTCCCTGGAGGTTGCTCCCCTTGTCTCTCTCGGGAAAGATTCAAGTGCAGCCGGACTTACTGCCTGGATGTACGGGAACGAAAGGGCCTTCAGCGGTTACTTTACCGCAGTCTCTGTTTTGGAAAACGAACCCGAACCCCGTTTTGAGACCGGTTTAAATATTCTGTCACAGGCTGGAATTGAGTGGTCCCTGGAAGCGGATCTTGATCGCCTTGAAACTTTCCACGGTGAGCTGTCGGGTTTCTACAGAATGTCCCCTGCAGGCTGCGGTGGAAAAATAGAGTTGTACGATGACAGCCTCAGGGTAACGGCCACAGCGTTTTACTCGCCTGTGGAAAATGTTTCAGCGGAGTTTTCCGTAATGTCGGATCTCGATACAGACTCACCTGAACCTGGGTGTCTGTTTCAGGTATTCGGAGCCAGAGACGACATCACCGCCGGAGTCTCAGTTGAATGGGAACAGGGCTCAACCACACTGGGAATGGGGGTATCTGCGTGGATAGACTGATTGCATTATCTTTGCTGTTGTGTTCCTGTACAGTTTTTGTACCGGCACAGAAAACACAGTCAGACGGAATGCAGTTTCATTACCCATCTGCTGCCAGGGTTCAACTGGTGGGTGACTGGAACAACTGGGGAGGAATTACAGACGTACGCGGGCTTGTTGATCCTTCCTGTGGTGTTATGGAGAACAGCGATGGTATGTGGACTGGTTTGCCGCCGGATGATCTGGACAGAGGCATATACAGGTATGCCTTTCTTGTGAACGGAACACAGTTCTTTCCTGATCCGCTGAATCCGGAAAGGGCGGACTTTGATGGTCATGTTGTTTCGGTTCTTCTTATTGACTGAGACGAGAGGGGAATAGGTTGGCCTCTGTTAGATTTGAAGCTGTAAGCAAGGTTTACGGCAGTGATTCAAAAGCTCTTTCAAACTTCACTCTTGATGTAGCAGACGGAGAGTTTGTTGTTCTTGTTGGCCCCAGCGGTTGCGGAAAATCCACAACTCTAAGGGTACTTGCCGGTCTCGAAGAAGCCACAGATGGCAGAGTTTTCATAGATGGTGTAGACATAACCGATGAAACACCGTCGAAAAGAGATATAGCCATGGTTTTTCAGAACTATGCCCTGTATCCGCACATGACAGTGTTCGATAACATGGCCTTTTCGCTCAAGATGCGAAAACTTTCCCGTACTGAGATAAAGCGTTCTGTAACAGAAACCGCAGAGATTCTTGGTATTTTAGACTACCTTCAGAGAAAGCCCAGAGAGCTTTCAGGGGGGCAGAGGCAGAGGGTTGCAGTGGGAAGAGCAATTGTGCGCGATCCAAAGGTTTTCCTGTTCGATGAACCGCTGTCAAATCTTGATGCCAAACTCAGAGTTCAGATGAGGAATGAACTGGCAAGACTTCATTCAAAACTGAAATCTACCATGATATATGTCACCCATGATCAAGCGGAGGCTATGACCCTGGGAGACAGAATTGTTGTTCTTAAAGACGGATACATACAGCAGGTTGCCCCACCGCTGGAGGTCTACAACAATCCGGCGAACAGGTTTGTTGCAGGGTTTATTGGCAGTCCGGCTATGAATTTCTTTAAAGCTGAAGTGCACGGTAGCGAACTTCGTGCGGCAGGCGGGAGCATTCAAATTTCAAGTACTGCAGAGGGTTCATACACACTGGGAGTAAGGCCGGAAGATATTCTTGTTTCAGAGGATGGAAGGTTTGTCTGCTCCGTTGAAGTGGTGGAAACTCTGGGCAGCGAGAAAGTTGTAATTGGTACCGCAGAAAGCGGTGAATCGGTCACAGCCAGGTGCAAACCCGACACTGATGTTCGTCCAGGCGGGCAGATACGATTTGAAATTGACAGCAGCAGGGTGCACTTATTCGCCACTGACGGAGTACAGCAGAAACTATGATTCTTCTCACTTCACTTATTGTCGCTCTTGTGTTCTCCCTGCTGCTTACCCCTCTCATGAGCAGGCTTGCAGGTAAATGGGGCTTTGTAGATCGGGGAAACAAATCCGGCGGGACAGGCACTCCTGTTATGGGTGGGGTTGCAGTGTTTCTTGGATTTACTGCGGCCATTGTCGCTGGAATGCTGATATTTCCCGTACTGCCTGGTGAAAATATTGCCGACACACCATTGTCGTGGCGATCGATCTGTATCCTTGTGCTGTCATCGGGATTTCTTATGGCATTAGCGGGATTTCTTGATGACAGATTTGAGCTTTCCCCCAGAACGAAGCTTCTTCTGCATTCCGTTGTGGTTCTAATTGCTGGAACTCTGTTTGTGGTTAACGGTGCCCAGGTGCATCTGTTTCTAGAGGGAGGTCGTATTGCGTGGCTGGCTGCACCGATAACACTGGTGTGGCTTCTCGGTATCACAAACTCCGTAAATCTTCTTGACCACGCCGACGGTGTTACCGCTGGTGTATCGGCGATCTCAGCTCTGTTCTTTGCCGCTTTAAACGTAATGCACGGCAACCCGGCAGTTGCTTTTATAAGTGTTGCTCTGGCAGGAGCATCCATCGGTTTTCTTTTTTACAATTTTCCTCCGGCATCAACATTTATGGGAGATTGCGGCTCAAATTTCCTGGGTTTTATGCTGGGCATCATTGCTGTTCTGGGGGTTTACACACCCAGAGGCTCAATACCGTACCTTGCAGTACTGTCGCCTCTGCTTATTCTCGCTGTTCCACTTGTTGATACCGTAATGGTTCTGGTTTACAGAAAAAAGCACGGTTCTCCTCTTTTTCAAGGAGACAAAAACCATCTGGCCCACAGGCTTATACGTATGGGTTACTCTAAACGAACCACCGTTTTCATGTTGTATGTTTTCTCTGTAATTCTTGGCACAACTGCACTTCTCCTGCCTACACTGCAGCCGTATCAGGCTGTTCTGGCCTTCGTGAACGCCATTGGAGTTATCAGCATATTCGCGTTGTTTATCTCTCGCGGGGAGAAAGGTTTTCATAGATGAGAACAAAGGTATCCACTGCATTTCTTGTGCTTCTGATTGCAGTGATGTCCGGTGTGGTGTTTGGCGTGATGACAAACAGCAGGAACAGCATTCTCATAAAAGAGATGTTTTACGTAGCAGGCGGAAGCCTTGCGGCTGTTATGGCTGCCGTGTTCATCTTCCTGGGGAAACCATACTATGCCGACAGATTTCCCCGGATCACGCTTGTGTCTGTTGCTGCTGTACTGCTTCTTATGGTGGTAATGCATTTTGCCGGTGCTCATTCTCCCAACGGACCGTTTACATTTCTCATGTTGCTTTCACTCACGGTGTTAACAGTTTCGTCACTTCTGTTTATTGATGAGGCACATATAAGAGTTTTTACCCTCGTTATGCTGGCCTCGTCTGCTGTGATGTTTGTTTATGCAGTGCTGCAGTGGCAGGGAATCAATGTTTTTACCTGGGATGCTGCTCTTACCAGAAGCGGCAGGAGTACGGGAAGTATGGGAAATCCCAACCTTCTCGGTGGATTTGCATCGGCAGTTATTCCTCTGGGAGTTGCTTACATCTTTTCGTTGAAAAATCAAACTATGGTTCTGAAAACCATTCTTGCACTGGTTTTTGCAGCCCTTGCCACAACTGCCATAGTTGCCAGCGGAACCCGTGGCAGCGTTATTGGTGTTGCTGCTGGAACCGCCGTTTTTCTGGTATGGTTCGTCAGGAACATTTCGAAATCTTCCAGGAAACTCATTCCAGCGGTAGTTCTTGCTGTGGTGGTTATCGCGGCTGTAGCTGTTCCCATGTCTTCCAGGCTTTCCGAGCTTGATCCTTCTGTAGAAGACCAGGGTACACTGCAGGTAAGAAAAACAATATGGTCCGGAGCTCTCAGTCTTTTTTTTGAAAGTCCTGTTACCGGGCATGGACCGGGAGCATTCCAGATTCTCTTTCCGCGGTATCGAAATCCGTACTACAGTATTCTCGGGGTAAGCCACAACACTCTTCATGCCCACTGTGAATATCTGGAGATCCTTGTTGATCTCGGCATCGCCGGTTTAATTCTCTGGGCAGCAGCAGCGTGGGGGATGCTTGGTTATCTGAAGAAAGCCAATCTGCTAAGAGCAGGTGCATTTGCCGGAATGGCAGCAATGCTTGCTGAAGCGCTGGTTTCAGTACATCTCAGATGGCCCCCTACAGCCTGGCTTTTCGCAACTCTGGTTATGGTGTATCTGTCCGGAGAGCAGAGGTCTGTCCTGCCGGGGAAAAAGATGAAGGCCGGCGCAGTTCTTCTTGTAGCAGCCGGGGCTGTTCTTGCTGCAGGGTTGTTTGTTCACTACATACCGCTGTCCCGGTCATCGGTGCTTGTGTTCAGAGGGAAAGATATTTTCCTCGCCAGAACAGAAAATGCGATGAATACAGGCTATTCAGCTGCGGCTCAGTGGGCTGATACCGGTAACGAAGATGCTCTTAATGCTGCTGTAATTCAGTGGCAGAATGCTTCTGTTTTTGCCGACAGTGCTGTTGTTTATTCAAAACAGGCTACGGAGACTTACCCTTACGATCTCGGTGGCTGGTATGCCCTTGGAAGCGCACATCTTACCAGGTACATGGTTATGATGCCGCCGGTTCCTGCCATGCGGTCTGCCCTTGAACAGGCGGGGCTGACCAATCTCTTTACACCCGGGCAGATACGGAATGAGCTGCTTCTGGGAATGGCTGCCTACGACAGCCTGGTAACAATGGCTCCAGATTATGCCGAGGTTCACAACAACCTTGCACTTGGCTATTCAAACATGGGTTTACTGGACCAGTCCATGGACGAACTCTATAAGTCCTACAGGATTCATGCACACAGGCGAAACGATTACTTCAACCAGGTTTCAGCTCTTATCGCAATACACCCGAATTCAGTGTCTGGTGCCCTCCTGTATTTCCATCATATTCTTCTGGGTTTTGACACCGATGCTGAAGGAAGCAGGCTGCAGGCAAACTACCACGCAACACTGGAGAAGGCCTGGTGTATTGTTTCAAGCCAGCCTGAGAATGCGGATACCCTTGTTGACTGCATGTGTGAGCTTTCGGATGAGGTTCTGCCGACGGAACAGGCGGAGCTGCTGTCGGGTATAATCAGACACATCGACGAGTACTCTCCATTTGCTTCCTGGGATGATGGTACGATTTTTACAATGGCTGATGAAGATGTTCCCGGGGAG
>JAGGYZ010000060.1 GCA_021162285.1 Candidatus Fermentibacteraceae bacterium | reverse complement strand
TTGATTTAAGTCTCAGGGATGGCCAGCAGTCTCTGCTGGCTACAAGAATGTCTACCGGGCAGATTCTTAAACTTCTTCCTCTTATTCTTGACACGGGGATAAACCTTCTCGAGGTGTGGGGTGGGGCCACCCTTGACAGTGCCATGCGTTATCTGGGAGAAAACCCATTTGTTCGTCTTCAGAAGATGAGCGATATGGCAAAGCCCTACAAAGCAGGTCTGAGAGCATTATCCAGAGGACAGAATCTGTTTGGTTACGACCCTTACCCCGACGATATCGTAAGAGACTTTAATAGAGAAGCTGTTCAGGCAGGTGCATCTGTTATGCGTATTTTTGATGCTTTGAACTACACACCGAACTTCAAGGCCGCTCTGGAAGGTGTTAACGAAGCCGGAGGAACTTTTGACGCTGCGGTCTGCTACACCACAGGCACCCCGTACAGCATCGATCACTTTGTACAGAAGTGTGTTGAACTGGAAAAAATGGGCGCACACATGGTGACCGATAAGGATATGGCCGGTTTGAAGACACCGGGAAAAGCCTGGGAATACTACAGAGCTCTTAAGACAACTCTGAAAGTCCCTGTGGTTTCACACACACACTGCACACCTGGATATGGTCATATTTCAGCGGTTATCGCTATGCTGGCAGGGGTAGATAAAATAGACACAGCTTTTCTTCCCCTTGCCGGAGGATCATCGCATCCGTCCATAGAGATTCTTTCACTGTTTGCTGAGGTTCTGGGACTGGATACCGGGCTCGACCTTTCCGACAAGGTTCTGGGATCCATTCATGATGAGATGTTTGCAGTGGTTGCTCAGGTGGAAAAAGAATTCAACCTGAAAATTCACAGATCTGTGTGGCCGGGAAGAGACAGGCTTCTTCCAATGGCTGAAGATATAGTGCAGAACCTGGCGGTCGGCAAACTAGACAAGGCCCTGAAAATAACCCACAGGATGGAAGAAGCATGCGGTTTCCCTGGGCCGAATATGGAAGTGCTTCGTGCTCAGATCCCAGGTGGGATGTACAGCAATTTCGTTAATCAGCTTGCCCGAGACAACAAGTCCGAATACCTTGGCCGTGCTCTTGAAGCTGTTCAGGATGTTCGGCAGGAAGCCGGCTGGTGCCCTCTTGTTACACCTACATCGCAGATTGTCGGAGTAAAAGCCTATTTCAAAGCTCTGGATAAATCCGTAAACCCGGTTCAGTATTTCAACTTGATTGCAGGTTACTACGGTAAAACTCCATTTCCCATCGACCCGGACTACAGGGAGAAAGTCTGCGGGTTCAGAGATGAGCGCGCGTACGATTCCTCTGGATTCAGCAGGGAAATTCCCCTGGCTGCAGATACAAAGTTGCCGCTTGCAGAAACAACTCACGAGAAACTTCTTTACTATCTGTTTCCAGACAGTTCCGGGAAGAGTTATCTTGAAGGGTTGCGACAGGCAGAGTGGGCTGCCGGAGCAGAGGAAAGAAACAGCCGTCTTGAAAAAGAAAAGGAGCAGAGAAGGCTTGTGCTTGAAGCAAATGCCCTCATGAACAGATTTGCTGATGATATGGATTCCCTTTCCGAAGAACTTTCAGGAGCAGTTGGTAACGGCACCTCTTTCGCTCAGGCCGACTCTACAGGCGGTACTGCTGAAGAATAGCTGAAACGGTTTTGCAGTGATGGAACCCTTTACCGATTCGGGTGTTTCCATTATATAACATGCATGGTGGATTGATTTGAGGTGTATTGCAACCACGTTAAAAAAAGTGCTAAAAAGCCGTCAGCCAATGCCTCGGGCCGTCGGACGACGGCTCTTTTTTGTACTTGTTGAGAGGAATGGAGACTTCCATGAGAAAACTGTTTACCAGTGAGTCCGTTTCAGAAGGACACCCCGATAAAGTTTGTGACCAGATATCCGACGCAGTGCTTGACGCTCATCTCGCCCTTGACCCGGGAGCACATGTGGCATGCGAGACGCTGGTAACAACTAACTTCTGCCTTCTTGCCGGCGAAGTAAAGGCAAACGGTGAAGTGGATTATGTTAAACTGGCAAAAGATACTGTAAGAGACATTGGTTACACCCTCCCCGAAATAGGTTTTCATTTCGAGAAGAATGACTATCAGATAAGGCTGCATGCCCAGTCTTCGGATATCGACAAGGGTGTCATCAGCAATGAAGGAGCCGGCGATCAGGGGTTGATGTTCGGCTTCGCGTGCAACGAAACCAAAGCTCTGATGCCCTACCCTATTCACCTTGCGCACAGGCTTCTTGAACGGCTGAGCGAGGCAAGAAAAAGCGGCGAAATAAAGTGGGCCAGACCAGATGCTAAAAGTCAGGTGACCATTCAGTACGAAGATGGCAGGCCTGTTGGTATTCACGAGATACTGATGTCCGTTCATCATTCTGAAGAAGCGGAGAATCAGTTCATGCAGAGCGAAATCAGGGACAAGGTAATTACTCCTGTTCTTGAAAACTTTGTTCCATACCTCGAATGGAGCGGAGACTTTCTCTACAACCCTTCAGGCCGGTTTGTTATCGGGGGCCCTGACGGAGACACCGGTCTTACCGGAAGGAAAATAATCGTAGACACCTACGGCGGTATGGGTCGTCATGGCGGTGGTGCTTTCAGTGGGAAAGATTGTACCAAGGTTGACCGCAGTGCAGCCTACATGGCAAGATACATTGCTAAGAACATTGTTGCATCCGGTGTTTCCGACAGGTGCGAGATTCAGCTTGCCTATGCCATAGGGAAACCTGAGCCGGTCAGTGTGCGGGTAGATACTTTTGGTACGGAACGGGTGGGGAATGTGTTCGATATTGAAACGGCGGTAAGGGAAGTATTCCCGCTGAAGCCTTACGAGATAATCCATCTGCTGGGACTGCAGAAACCTATTTTCAGAAAGACTGCAGCCTTCGGTCATTTTGGCAGAATTCCCGGTGAAGATGGCAGCTTCAGCTGGGAAAGAACCGACAAGGCAGAGGAACTTGCTTCAATACTGCTTAAGTAGAAAGTGCCCAGGCAGCTTTGCCTGTAAACATTGCCGGAGTAACTGATGGGTTTTGCCGTGTTTACGGTTGTCTCTCTCATTCTTTTTGGAGATGCAGGGCTGGACAGTCTTGATGTGCGCCTGGAGCAGACACGGGTTTACCTGGAAGAACTGGAAAGCAGGCAGGCTTCCAGCGAAGAGATTCTTCAGGGTATCCACGAGCACCTGGGTGCGGCCAGAAGCTACTACAACCAGCTTGCGGCAAGCGAAGCCAGGATCACCATGGATATTCACACAATTGATCAGAGATGGTTCCTCACCGATTCTGCAAGGGCAGAGCTTGAACAGGGCGTTGAACAGTACATTCTGTTCCTTTACTCGCACAGGCGGCTTGTGGGCTCTTCCGTTCTGTTCGCGCCAGGCGGGATAAGCAGATATCTCAGGCGGATGTCTTTCATGGATCATCTTGCAGGAAGTGCCATACAACAGATGCAGTACCTTGAGCAGTCGGGAGATTCTCTTTCTGCCTACCGGGACTCTCTGGAGAGTCTTGTGGAGGAGGTCAGGGTTTTAAGATCGGAGATGGAACAAGCTCAGGAACGGATATACAGAGAGGAAGAAAGGCAGACTCTTTTGAGGCAGAGTCTTGAAAGCGAAATTGTAGCAGCCAGAGATTCCGCCGAAGCTATGGAGCAGAGGAGGCAGCAGCTTTCTGCTTTTGTAACCACTCTAAGGTCAAGCGTTTCAACTGCTTCAGTGCCCCTTGCAGATGTTTCTTCCAGCGCTTTCTTTACCGTAAACCGGGGCGCCGTTATCTGGCCGGTACGAGGTACTGTTGTAAGGCAGTTCGGCATTGATCAGGACACGGTCTACGGAACGGAAACGGTAAGCGACGGCATTTCAATAGCTGTTGCAGGTAATTCCGCAAGAGTTTCAACCATCGGCCCGGGAGTTGTGTTGTATGCCAGGGAATTTCTCAACATGGGAAGAATGATAATTCTTGACCATCTTGACGGTTACTACAGTGTATATGCCCACCTCGGCAGCCTGGCTGTGGAACGGGGAGAAACGGTTGATACCGGAACATTTCTTGGGATGACGGGTGCTCTTCCCGGTGGGAGATCAGGATGTTACCTTGAGATACGCCGTGCAGGTGAGCCGGTGAATCCCCTCGAGTATCTGGAGTAGATATGGAACTGTTTTCAAATCTGAAAGGTCAGGATCAGCCCAAAAGACTACTTGCTTCCGCCGTTCAGAGTAACAGGCTTGCACATGCCTACATTCTTGCAGGTCCTGATGGAAGCGGTAGACTTACTGCGGCTCTTGACCTGGCAAAGGCAAGAATCTGTACGGAGGTTGAAAACGGATTTTGCGGTCAGTGCAGACATTGCCGGCAGATTGATGGTCTGGTACATCCGGATGTAAGGATAACTCTGCCCGGTATGAAAACCACGAAGCCAGAGAACTTTGCTGATTTATTCAAAGTCAGGGCTGAAGATGGAATAACGCCTCTTCGTTTTCCCGGCAACACATACATTTCAATTGATCAGATGCGGGAGGTGGCACACAGACTGTCACGAAAGTCTTTTGAGGGACATGGTTATGTCGAGATCATTTACGATGCACACCGGTTAAGGAGAGAGGCTGCCAACGCCATACTGAAAACTCTGGAGGAACCACCGGCAGGGACCCTTATCATTTTGATCACTTCAAGGGTTTCGGGTCTGCTTCCCACAGTGAGATCAAGAGCGCATACGGTAAGGTTTGGAAGACTCAGCAATTCCATGGTGGAGGAGCTGCTTCAGAAGCGCGGGGTCCCTGCGGAAGAAGCATCAAGAATAGCACTGGTTTCCGGAGGCTGTCCAGGACCCGCTCTGGTAATGAGCAGGGAAAAGATAAAAGACAGCAATCAGGCAGAGAAAGTTTTCAACCTTATATTCAACAGGTCTATGGGGAACATGGAACTGGCTGCAGAGATAGAGAAATTATCAAGAAAACTTGGCCGCGAAGGTGTTCTTTCTCTGTGTACTGATATGATATCACTTGTTCACGATCAGAGGAGGGTATTGATTGGAGCTCAGCCTTTGAGCCGGAAGACTGCACCTTCTGCAGACAATGCAGATGACACTGTTTTTCAGCGGATGGAGGTGCTTTTCCGGGATTGTGAAATACGGTTGAAGGCCAATGTGTCTCCTTCCATGGCTTTTTCTGCAGCGGCAGCAGGGTCCCGGAGGATCGGAAATTAAAATGAAAGATGAGGATGTTCTTACGATGGAAAAACAACCGTTTGAAATCCTTCAGCTGGCGTTTAAGTCCAGAAGACTGCTTACGTTCGCCAACAGAAGCGGTAAACCTGTAAACATGGGTGAGATGGTTGTTGTATCGGTTGACCGTGGAGAGGACATGGGTAGAGTGGTTGCGAAAATGTCACCCTCCGAGAGCAACATAGACAGAATAGAAGGCAACTTCCTGAGGGTTTCAACACCTGCAGATATGGAAGACTTTAAAGCAAATCGTGAATTTGAAAAAGAAGTTTTAAAACACTGTGCGGCAAGAGTAAAGGTTCGTAATCTGGATATGCGGCTTACCGACTGTGAATCCCAGCTGGACAGAAACAGAATCAGGATATTCTTTACTGCAGACCAGAGAACTGACTTCCGAGGGCTTGTCCGCGACATGGCTTCTGCGTTCAGAGCAAGAATTGAAATGCGCCAGATAGGTGTTCGGGATGACGCTAAATACAAAGATGGTGTTGGAATCTGCGGCAGGCAGCTGTGTTGTGCAGGCTTTCTCAACGAATTCAAATCTGTAACGCTTAAGTCCGTCAGAGATCAGCATCTGTCCCCAAACCCCAGCAAGGTTTCCGGTGCATGCAGTCGTTTGATGTGTTGTCTTGAGTATGAAACAGAGTTTTACCACAAGGCTTCAAGAACATATCCCAGAGCCGGGCTTAAATTAAAGGTTAACGGCCTGTCGGCACTGGTAAAAAGCATTGATATTTTCAGAGAGAATGTAACCATTCAGTGGGAAGGTTCAGGTGAGGAGGAGCTTTTACCCATTGAAGATTTTCACAGAAGACGGACGATGACTGCGCTGCCCCCGGTGCCTGTAATCAATCCCCTCGAAATCCGCACTATCGGTGAGAAAATCATTTCAAAGACTGTCGCAAACACAGCCAGATCAGATGGCAACAAAACGAAGCCGGAGAAAAAGAGTAGAAACAGAGGATACGGGCGATACAGAAGGAAGAGCAACAAAGAGAGGAAACCCTGATGTCTCGATACATGGTAACCAGTGCACTTCCCTATGCAAACGGACCACTGCATCTGGGACATCTTGCAGGAGCGTACCTTCCAGCTGATATATATGTACGGTTCATGAGAATGCGCGAGCACGACATACTTTTCTGTTCCGGTACAGATGAACACGGAGTTCCCATAACGATAACTGCGGAAAAAATGGGCATAACTCCCATGGAAGTGGTGGATCTGTACCATTCAATCATTGCCGACGATTTCAGCAGATTCGGAATCAGTTTTGATAATTTTTCAAGAACTACCCGCCCTGAGCATGCTGAGTTTGCGCAGAGTGTTTTTCTGGACCTGCTGGAAAAGGGCTACATAGTACCCAGAAATATGAAACAGTTTTACTGTCCCAGTTGCAAAAGATACCTGCCGGACAGGTACATAAACGGAACCTGCCCCAAATGCGGATCCGAAGATGCCCGGGGAGATCAGTGTGAAAGCTGCGGCACCTGGACCGAACCTTTTGAGCTGATCAATCCCAGATGCGGAATCTGCGGTTCAACTCCGGAAGCCAGAGAGACCAAACACTGGTTTTTACTTCTCGACCGTTTCCAGCAGTGGCTGGAAGGATGGCTGGGGAAGCAGACTGACTGGAAACCCAATGTACTGAAGTACTGTAACAGCTGGCTTGGTGATGGTCTTCGTGAGAGAGCGATTACCCGCGATATTTCGTGGGGTGTTCCAGTCCCCCTTAAAGAGGCTGAGGGCAAGGTTCTTTACGTATGGTTTGAAGCAGTTCTTGGTTACATCAGCAGTACCAGAGAGTATTTCAGCAAAGCTGGAAAAGAACCTGACGAGTGGAAAAAGTACTGGCAGGATCCGGACACAAGGCTTGTTCAGTTCATAGGCAAAGACAACATAGTTTTCCACTGTATTATTGAACCCTCTCTTCTGCACGGTCTGGGGAACTATACCCTTCCATGGAATGTTCCTGCCAACGAATTCCTTAACATTTCAGGACGGAAGTTTTCCACCAGCCGGGGTACAGGGATAGGTATGGGTGACTACCTCAAGCACTTCCCGCCCGATCCAATGCGTTATGCACTGGCGGTAAATTCTCCCGAAACCAGAGATTCAGATTTTTCGTGGACAGAGTACAGGTCAAGAAACAACGAGCTTGCAGATGTTCTTGGTAATTTTGTTAACAGAACACTGAAATTTACAGCAAGCAAGTTTGACGGGAAAGTTCCGGATGCTGCCACTGATGAAGCGCTGCATGCGAAAACTGTCGAAACTGCTGGAGAGGTTGCCTCTCTGCTTGAGTCATTCAAGTTTAAAAAAGCAGTGGCTCTGGCAATGGACCTCGCCAGGGAAGGGAACAGGTATTTTGATACACACAAGCCCTGGAAGTCGCTTAAGACTGATCCCGAGCAGTGTGCGGTTACCGTTGCTTCCTGTCTGAATCTCTGCGCTTCCCTTGCGGTGATTTTCGAACCCTTTATACCATTTTCCGCACAGAAAATTCGAAAAATGCTTGGTCTTGAAAACCTGAAATGGTCCGATGCCGGCAGAGTCCTGCTTGAACCGGGTCACAGTTTAAACCGCGCCGAAATACTTTTCAGTAAGCTGGAAGAAGGGTTTGAGGAGGTTATGAACGAACAGGATAAACCTGCTGAAGAGCAGCCCGCGTCACTGGTCGATTTTGAGGATTTTCTGAAAATTGAATTCAAAGTGGGCAGAATCCTCAGTGTTGAGGATATAAAAAAGGCAAAGAAGCTCTATAAAATACAGGTGGATACCGGGGATATGGTGAGAACCGTTGTTGCGGGGATGAAACCGTACTACACGAAGGAACAACTCCAGGATCGCCTTGTAGCTGTTGTCTGCAATCTGAAGCCTGCAAAGCTCTGCGGCGTTGTCAGCCACGGGATGCTTATGGCAAGCGACGGAGAGTCCGGGGTGTTTCTGGTGGAACCCGGGCCTGATGCAAAACCGGGGGATACGATCCGTTAGTGAAGAAGATTCTTGTTTCTCTGCACGATGTTACGCCGGTGATGTTTGATCGGTCAAAAGCTCTGGTCAGTTTGATAATGCAGAGAGCAGGTGCAAACTTCACCATGCTGGTGGTCCCGGATTTTCACAATGCCGGACGGATCGACAGGTTTCCGGATTTCTGCTCATGGCTTCGTGAACTGGACAGTGCCGGCGTTGAAATTGCTCAGCACGGGTTGTATCACCTTGGCGACTCCGGCAGGTTTTCTCTGGAGGGCAGGTTATTGACCGAGGGAGAAGGGGAGTTTCTTCAACTGGCAGCTGCTGAGGCAGAAGCAAGGATCAGTGAGGGCTACAGAATAATGTCGGATGTTCTCGGCAAACCTCCTTCCGGGTTTACAGCTCCTGCCTGGATGTACAGCACGGGAACCAGGGAGGCCTTGAAGCAGTTTCCTTTCAAGTGGATAGAGAACAGGTGGTCCATAGAATTCTCAGATGGAGACAGATACACAGTACCTGCAGTGGTCTTCGCAAGCAGAACTCCGTGGAAAAGGCTGTGCAGCAGGTTTTGGGCTGCTGCCGGTCCTGCAGTATTTTCCGGTGGAAGAGTTTTCAGGCTGGCTCTTCATGTGAAGGACCTGCCTGCACTTCAGAAGCCTGTTGAAAGAGCTCTGAGCAGTTCAACACGGCACAGAACCTGTGTCAGGTGTGTCGACCTTGTGCTGAATTGACGCGGTTTTGATCCTTGATTGCTTATGTTTCTGGTATGCATACTGATACGTATGGAAAAGGAATTGCGTACTGTAGCAGAAAGCGAAAGGTGAATATAGATGTTGTTTCAGATGATGTACGATATGAACTCAGGCATGTTCATAATCATTGCCGCTTTCATTCTTGGGCTGATTGCCAGGTCAGGAGTAAACTCGACATTCAACCGCTACAGCCAGGTGCGTAACGGAATGGGTCTTACCGGTGCTTCCATGGCACGCAGTATTTTGGATAACTACGGACTGGCCAACATTGATATACAGCAGATTCAGGGCAGGCTTACCGACCACTACGATCCCAGGTCTGGAGTTCTTCGTCTATCAAGTGGTGTCTATGGCAGTGACTCTGTCGCTGCAATCGGTATAGCCGCTCATGAAGCAGGTCATGCTGTACAGCACGCCATGGGTTACGCTCCACTGAAATTACGAACCGCTCTTGTTCCTGTGGCAAATTTCGGAAGCAGAATGCTTTTCCCGCTGCTCATCGGCGGCTTTTTCTTTCACATGACCAACCTGATATATGTTGGTGTAGTTTTGTACGGTGCTGCACTTGCTTTTCAACTGGTTACCCTGCCAGTTGAATTCAACGCCAGCTCCAGGGCTGTTAACTGGCTTGAAAAAGAGCGTGGTTTTTCCCACTCTGATGTTGTTGGCGTAAAGAAGGTTCTTACTGCAGCCGCATTAACCTATGTGGCCAGCGCACTCGCCGCCATCGGACAGATGGTCTGGCTGCTTCTGGCTGGAAGAAGGAGGTAGGATTATGCTGGAAATGCCCCTGGTCCTGGTAATGGTTTTTTTCAGTGTTGTCTGCCATGAGATCGCCCACGGATTTGTTGCCTACAGACTTGGGGACCCCACAGCTTCCCGAATGGGGAGGCTTTCGTTCAATCCGATTGTACATGTGGATCTGTTTGGAACAATTATTTTACCAGCAATACTGCTCATGACCAAGTCTCCGTTTCTTTTCGCCTGGGCAAAGCCTGTTCCTGTTAATCCTGCATACTTCAGAAACCCCCGAAAGGGAATGATGCTTGTGGCAATGGCCGGTCCGGCAGCCAATCTTGCAATAGCCGTTGTTCTCAGTGTTGTTCTTCATCTGTCCGGCAGTTTTCTTCCGGCGTTCCTTGCAAAGACTTTCGCCTGGGTTTCTCTGATAAATATCATGCTCATGGTTTTTAATCTGATTCCCATTCCTCCCCTTGACGGCAGCAGGATTGTTGCCCGTTTTCTTAAGGGAAGAGCTTTGTGGCACTATATGAAACTCGAACGGTACGGTATGTTTATAGTGTTTGGCCTTCTGTTTCTTGGTGTAATTTCCACCATACTTCTTCCGGCAATGGAGCTGGCAGTAAGATACCTGGATCTTGCGCAGTACCTACGTTAGGAGATACTATGTCCTTACTGCTTTTGCTTCTGATTGCCGGAGTTTACGACGACACCCCTTTGACAGTGAACCCCGATCCCGACTTTCAGCCGGGGACCTACACAGAGTACAGGCTGGGGCAACCGGTGTTTACCGATCTCAGAGTGATGCCTGTTACCGGTGAGGTTCGCGGTACAGAATTTCTTGTAATTATGGAAGAGCACATGTCAGACAGCCTGGATTCCGATCTGGTAGATCAGTGGGTTGCAGACATTGAGAGTGAAGGAAACACAACAGCTGTTGTGGAGATCACATATGCAGACCCTGCGGAAATAAGATCGTGGCTGGCAGGGCTGTATGCTGACGGGCTCGAAGGTGTTGTTTTTGTTGGTGACATTCCAGCTCCCTGGTCATGCACTACAGGGGGGAAAGACAAATCCAACGAGACATTTCCAAGCGATTATTTCTACATGGATCTTGACGGAGTCTGGGAAGACAACTGGATAGGTTATCCCGGAATAGGAACCGCCGGACAGGACAGTGTATACGATGACTGGAGCGGTGATCTGTTCCCGGAGATCTACGCAGGAAGAATAACAACAAGCGTTATTATTTTTGGAGATGAGTACGATTTGATTGATGCCTACCTGTCAAGGCTCCATGAATGGCGTCTTAACGGAGACCCCAGTCCCAGGGCTTTGTGTTACGTAGATGATGACTGGGCCAGCTGGGGAAACATGTATCGCAGTGCAATGCTCAACCTGTACGATGATGTGGAGCTTGTTAATCAGGTAGACAGCACCAACGGAACAGACTACAGATACAACAGACTTCAGGAAGGTTACACCTGGATAAGCCCGTTTGTTCACTCCGGCCCTACCGGCCACTACTGGAGCCCGGGTCCTCCTACTACCAGTGGACATATCTGGACAGAGAAACCTCCCACAAGGTTCTACAATCTGTTTTCATGTTCCAACTGCCGGTTTACAACAAACTGGTGCATGGGCTGTACTTATGCATTCGGAACAGACAAGGGACTTGCGTCTGTAGGTAGCACTAAAAGCGGAGCCATGCTGCAGTTCGCCCAGTTCTATGCTCCTCTTGGCAACGGAGACAGCCTTGGCGAGGCCTACAAAGCCTGGTGGAATTACATAATAAGCGGTGGTTTCAGCCAGAGTGAGCAGTACTGGCACCTTGGAATGGTTCTTCTTGGCGATCCCACAATTATGCCGGCCATGCACATCCTCGGTATTGAAGACGATACGCCTGCACAGGGTCCACCAATACTCTTCAGTGCCAATCCCGCTCGCGGTGCTGTAACAATTTCCACCACAGGTGATTTCACCGTGTTTGATATGACCGGTCGGGAAGTGGCGGAAGGCAGGAACAGCGAGACAATCACCGGTCTTCAAACAGGAGTATACCTTGTAAGAGCCGGAAGCTCAGATTCCGCTGCTGTTGAAAAACTCTGCATAGTCAGATAGACAGATTGCAGATTAGGCCACGATTTAGCGGTTACGGGTTACGGGGATGGAACTGAAAACTGTTCCATTCCCGTTTCATTGGTCATGAATTCCAGATACTCGTCTGCTTTTGGTTTCCAGTCCTGATCCAGATAGGTGTAGAGGTCCCTTCCGCTTACCAGATTAAAAACCAGCTCCGACGGAATCTGTTCACCTGATTTGCAGGCAGTAGCCATGGCCATAAACCACATCCGGCTTGCATGGTACTTCGAGGCCGGTCGGCACTGTTCTGAAAGAATAAGCATCTTTTCTGAAACAACAAGTAAATCAGAAGCACTCATGCGATCAAGCAACTCCGACATTTGCTCCCTGGAATATGACAACACCCTGGAAACTGCAACAGCAGTGTCTGCATCCATTCCCAGAGATTGTATTGCATTAATTGCAAACAGATATTTTTCAGGGAAATAGATGTTGTCCGGAACTAGTAGCGTTGCTCTTGCCCAGGCGGAACAACTGTTTCTTCCAGCGGCATCAAGGGCGGTTGCTCTCAATTCCCAGCCTCTGTAGTAAGAAGGATAGAGCTCCAGAAAATGTCTGGAATCTTCAAGAGCGGCAATTACCATGTTGCTCCGAAGGTGTGTGTGGCCGGCTGCTAGAAAAGCTCGTTCTTCCCATGGAATTCTTCTGCAGGCGTGTTCAATATCCGATACAGAGCTCACCTCTCTTCCAACAGCACCCATAGCGGAGTAACCGGCAATAACCGTGAAACCCCAGTAAATAGACAGAACCATGGTGAAAACCGGAACAGCCACAGGGATCACGACTTTTCTACCGGTAAGAGGTGCCAAAGAGCCCAGAAAAAGAGCAGCAGGCAAAGCACCCAGTGGTGTTGCAAGGGGTAGATCGCTGGTGAAAACAGGCCAGAAGGCAGTCAGCAATGCCAGTTGTTCCGGCAATCTGCATTTTTTAATAAACCAGAACAGAAGGAGAGCCAGCAGCAGCAATCCGAAAATACCGGATTCGGTCACCATGGTGAGTGGCTCAGAGTGAAGGTAGTCTACTCTTCTATCACCACCTGAGAGAGTTCTCAATTCCGGGCTGGCAGAGTTGAAAATCTCAATTCTTGCGGACCCGCAACCTGTTCCCAGAGGGAATTGTTCCTGGAACAAAGAAAATGAACTGTGCCAGATCCTTGAGCGGAGCTCAAGAGAAGGTCCGATACGGCCGGCATATTCAGGAAAAGCCGTGAACAGTATTTGTCCTGCTATCATTGGTGAGAGAATCATCCATGCTCTGATCTTCAATTTGCCTGAAAGAAGGAGAATACCGGTGCCTGTTGCACAGGCAATCCATCCGATGTAAAAGAAAGAAGATATCATACCAGCAGATATTAACACAGTTGAAACCCAGGAGTACCACCTGTTTTTGTTAAACACTATCAGATTGCCCACAAAACCCATTGAAAGAAGCATACCAGCCCTGTTGGAATTCCCGGTAACGGTGTCAGGTCCTGCAACAAGCATTACTGTTGAAGTTACCACCGCCGCTGCAACAAGGCCGTACATGTGCGGTTTCAGACCCCATCTGGAAATGGTGCCGGAGAATCCTGTAATCATGATTCCGAAGGAAAACCATCTGACAGCAAAGGGTATACCACCCATTGACGAAGTTGCCCAAAGCAGTGTTATCGCAGGTAAAAGGGCAACGGCAGTGCCTGTGAGTAAATGCCAGGCGGTAACATTCTTGCGCCCGGCAAAAAGAATGACGGAACCGGCCATTGGGAAAACAGCCAGCCTGGACATCATTGTTGTATCAAACAGACCAGGGAAAACAGAGGCAAGAACAACGATAAACGGAAGGAGAAAAACAAGAAATCCTGTCAATTACAACTCGCTCCACAAGGAGGGATCGGAAGGAAGATCATTGAGAATATCACTGTTGATCTGCAGGTTGTAAGTATCTTCCAGCTCACACATCCATTCCACGGTTTTCTGCTCCTCAAGGTGAATATGAAGATTTCTTCTTAAAGATGGTTCCAGCTGCTTTAACGATGCAGGGTGAGATGGAATTGTCTCTACCAGCCTGTAGAAAACAAACGAGTTCTCGCTTACCTCAACGGGTCTCTGCCAGCTGTTGTCGCTGTTTTCCAGCAGGAATAGAACCATATCCATTTCCCGTGGAAGCTCCGAGAGGAAAACCGGTCTGGAAAGGAATTCGCTGCCATCCGACAGGAACTCTGTGTAACCGGTGTAGCCGAGTTGCATAAGTTCAGCATCGCTGTTCATCAGGGGCATTGCATCATCAAGAACCGCTCCGGGAACCATAACAGATTCAAATGTTCTTGATTCAGGCAGCACAGGAACAGAATCAAGACTGTTGTATGCTTCGGAAACCATAGAATCTGAGATCACAATCGTGTCGGAAACCCTGGTATCGAAAAGCAGATCGCTGGCCTGATCCATTGCGAAGGATTTAGAATTGTCTTCTATAACACTGTATTCATCGGGGAATTCTTCAGCGTACTTGTGGGCTATGTACAGAAGCCTCGCGTGATTTCGCAAATTGTGACTGACCCACACCGGAGATTGAGAAGACTCACTCTGACCGAGGGAAAGGAATGCGATAATTCCGTCAAGATCCTCAGCAGATATAGATCCGCCGGACCACGATGCAACTTCTGAAGAGTTGTCCAGTGAATCCCGCAAAGTGCAGTATGTGAACACTGCAGCGGAATCAATAACAAAGGTTTCCAGAGCTTCCTGTTTCAGAGTTTCAAGACTTCTGTCTACACGGCTTTCTGTGAGGCTGTTTATGGCGAAAGCCCGGAACTGATCTGTATTGGCAATGGTTTCATCTATCATTTCCCGGGGCGCTGTGATGATTGAATCAAGGGTGTAGAGAACACCTTCTATTTCGACTGTAGAACCTGCAGCCATAGAATTGAAAGCAAAGGCAACATCCCAGGGGAGATCAGGCAGCCTGTCCGGTCCTCTCTGGCTGCCGATACTGGAAGTGTACCACACTGTACTTCCAAGAAGTTCAGCGTAGTTTGAAAGATCTTCTTCTGTAATGTTACGCCTTGCTACTGCGGAAAGGGAATCGCTGTATGCAAGAAAGGCAGAATTCATAGCCCAGCTTTTTCTCATCGTTTGGATCACTGGTGAATACAGGTATTCACTGTTATCTATTTCCATTGTTACCATGGTTTTTCGCCCGAGAGCGGTAATGAAGTCGCCCACAGGGTTGTCTCCAGACATAAATCGCATTCTGGTTTCATTGTCCAGATTAATCCATGCGGTTCCAACTTCGGAAACGGATATTTCTTCAGTGTTTGTTCTGATCAGCCATGTATTGCCGTCGGTGGAACCACAGGCTGCTAGAAGGAATAACATCGCAAATGACCACGGTAATAAAACTCTCGGCATCAACTACCCCTTAGAATGATTACAACACAACGAGTATGTTAACAGAGGTAATATACAAGAGGAAGCCCCTGACAGGGGCTTCCTCTGAAAGCGAATAGAACCTGTTTTAGAAGAGGCTCTTAATTGATCCCCAGGTGTCTCGGTCGAGGGCATCAGGGTTAACATCGTAACCGTGCATTCCGTCAGGAGAGCCCTGTTCAAGAACGTAGAGCTCGTTGATCGGATATGTCCCAGCCATTGTAGCACCACCCATGGTTGCACCGGAGATAAGTGTATGATGCTCAATAAGGGAACCGTCGGCGGCTATCTGATCAAGTATTCCGGTACCGTTGGCACTTGTAACCCACAGGCAGTCATTCAAGGCATCCCAGGCGGCACCGTATGCACTTGTAGCTGCTGTTGACCACACTGTATTGGCAGCAGTAGAACCGCTTACGCCATCCCATGTGAGCTGGTAGACATCGGTGCTGAAAGAACTTGTGTAGAAGTGTGTTCCATCGTATGCAAGGGCACGGTTGGGGCTTATGGGGCCGGTGAAAGCACCCACCTTTTCGTGTGTTGATATATCGTAGTAATCGATGGCTGTGCTTACACTGCCGTACATGTAGGTTCCATCGCAGCAGAGGTCACGGAGGCCCCAGCCGGGAGCACCGTTCTGGGGGAAACTGTCGGAGATAACACCGGAATGGTCAAAAATGTAGAACATCCCAGTACTTCCGCCAGCCTGACCGGCACCATTGGTGATCCAGAAATCAGTTCCATCCCATCCGCAGCCTACCGTATACGCGTTAGGGATACCTCCACCTTCAAGATCAAAATAAGCAATTTCTTCAAGCCAGGTATCTACACCGGGCTGAGTTACCCCAGCCTGAGGAGCCGCATCGGTCATTGCAAAAGCGGCAATGGCCATCACAAGAACTACAGAAATAAACTTCATCTTCCCATCCTTTCAATATGTTCGAACAATCCCAAGAGAAGATAGTCAGCAAGCGCGTGCCATGTCAAGAGAATTGTAATGCTGAAACAAAAACACCGAATATCAGCGCTGATATACTGATATCCGGTGTCAGAAAGAGATTATCGGTTAGCCGCTCATCTATACAACGGTTTTCGGCTGGTACTCTCCGAATTCATCCCTGAGAACACCGCAGATCTCACCAAGAGTACCGTAGCACCTTACGCAGTCAATAATGGCAGGCATCAGATTTTCAGATGAATTGGCAGCTGTTCTGAGAGACGCAAGAGCTGTCTTTACTCTGTCACTGTCTCTGTCTGCCCTGTCTGCTTCAAGCTTCTTTCTCTGGGCAGTTTCCACTGCAGGATCAACCCGAAGAAGACCGGAAGGAGGAGGTTCTTCCTGATGGAATTTGTTAACACCAACCACCACACGGTCTGCTGTTTCGATTCCTCTCTGGTATTCGTAAGCTGCGTCCTGTATCTGACGCTGGGGATACCCTTCCTCTACTGCCTTCACCATTCCGCCCATGGCATCAATATTGTCTATGTAATTCATCGCCTCGTCTTCTATTTTGTCTGTGAGAGCTTCAACAAAATAGCTGCCTGCAAGAGGGTCAACAGTATTTGTTACTCCGCTTTCGTGGGCCACTATCTGCTGTGTTCGAAGGGCGATGGTAACAGCCTGCTGTGTTGGAAGAGCAAGGGCCTCATCACGGCTGTTTGTGTGAAGGCTCTGAGTTCCACCCATAACTGCGGCCAGGGTTTGTATGGCAACTCTCACGATGTTGTTGTCCGGCTGCTGGGCTGTAAGGGTTGAGCCGCCTGTCTGGGTATGGAATCTGAGCAT
>JAGGYZ010000295.1 GCA_021162285.1 Candidatus Fermentibacteraceae bacterium | reverse complement strand
TCCACATCTTTCTGTGCCTCGGCAAGAAGCTCTTCGGCATGCGCAGGATTGCCGCGTATGAGAGAACTCCATCTGCCTTCAGCTTCCGCCAGCTTGTGGTAAGGTATTGACGGCTTTCTGCTATCAAGCTGCAGAGGAGACTCTCCAAGTGCCGTTTTTCTTGGATCAAATCTGAACAGAGGCCACATACCGCTGTTTACAACAAGCTTGTGCTCATCCATTCCCCTGGTCATGTTGATTCCATGGGCGATACAGTGGCTGTATGCAATTATCAGAGACGGACCGTCGAAGCTCTCTGCCTCGTTGAATGCCTTTACTGTCTGGTTCCAGTTTGCCCCCATGGCTACCTGTGCCACATAGATGTTGCCGTATGTCATGCTGATCATAGCAAGGTCTTTTTTAGGCATTGGTTTACCTGCTGCTGCAAACTTTGCAACTGCACCCATGGGTGTTGCTTTGGAGCACTGCCCTCCAGTGTTTGAGTAAACGCCGGTATCCAGCACCAGAACATTCACATTGCGTCCCTGGGCGAGAACATGGTCCAGGCCTCCGTAGCCTATGTCATACGCCCAGCCGTCTCCGCCAATGATCCAGACGGAGCGGGGAACAAAGTAGTCGGCGAGAGTCTCAAGCTGGCGCGCTTGCGGTGTATCGATTTTAGCAAGTGCTTTTTTAAGGTAATCAACCCTCTCACGCTGCTGTGCGATCGCAAGCTCTGTTTTGATGCTGGAATTAAGAAGGCTGTCTACCAGGTTTTCATCAAGGCTGTCTGCCATTTCTGTAATGAGTTCTGCAGCGGTTTCCGTGTGTTTGTCTGTAGTAAGACGGAATCCGTAGCCGAACTCAGCAGCATCCTCAAACAGGCTGTTGTTCCAGGCAGGTCCTCTTCCCGAAAGATCTTTGGCGTAGGGTGTTGTCGGGAGATTTCCGCCGTAGATGGAAGAGCAGCCTGTTGCGTTTGCGATAACTGCCCTGTCGCCGTAAAGCTGGCTGAGAAGTTTTACATAGGGAGTTTCACCACAGCCTGCACATGCTCCGCTGTATTCAAAAAGCGGTCTTAATAGCTGGCTTTCTTTTACCGTGGTGAGGTTCAGCTCTGTTCTGTCGAAATCCGGGATTTCAAGGAAGAATTTGTAGTTCTCAACCTCATCATGTCTGAGAGGGCTCTGGGGCTGCATGTTGATGGCTTTCCTGCCTTCAACAGTTCTGTTTCTGGCCGGGCAGACATGCACACACGCACCGCACCCGGTGCAGTCTTCAGGAGATATCTGGTTAGTGAACTTGTATGCCTTGAATTTTGTGTTTCCGTCTGCGGATTTGAAGGTTTCAGGAGCGTTTTCAAGCAGAGCTTCGTCGTAGTATTTCATCCTGATAGCTGCGTGGGAACACACCAGATTGCAGAGGCCGCACTGTATGCACACTTCAGGATCCCACACGGGAATTTCAAGGGCGATGTTTCTCTTTTCCCACTGGGTGGTGGCTGTTGGCCATGTACCGTCTGCAGGCATGGCACTCACCGGAATGTCGTTGCCTTTCTGGGCCATTATTGCTGCTGTTACATTTTGAACGAATTCCGGAGCTTCTGCGGAAACCACAGGTGGAACGGTAATATCACTGGTGGCTTCGCAGGGGCAGTCAACCTTGTGGAGACCGGTCAGGGCGTGATCAACTGCTGCGAAGTTCTTCTCAACAACTTCTTTGCCCTTTTTCCCGTAAGTTTTCTGGATAGCTGCTTTGATTCTGTTTATTGCCTCGTCCTTTTCAAGTACACCGCTGATTGCAAAGAAACAGGTCTGCATTATGGTGTTTATCATTACACCCATTCCTGTTTCATGTGCAACTTTGTAGGCATCAATAACATAGAACTCGATGTCCTTCTTAATCATCTCCTGCTGGACTTTTTCAGGAAGGCTGTCCCATATTTTATCCGGACCGTAGGGAGTGTTAAGAAGGAAGGTGGCTCCGTCTGCCGCGTAGTGCAGTATGTCGTACTTTTCTATGAACACAGTCTGATGACAGGCGACAAAACTTGCATGCTCTATAAGACATGTGCGTCTGATCTTTTCCGGGCCGAACCGGAGATGGCTCACGGTGAGTGCACCTGCCTTTTTCGAGTCGTAAACGAAGTAACCCTGTGCGTAGTTGTCGGTTGTTTCACCGATGATCTTTATGCTGTTCTTGTTGGCACCGACTGTACCGTCAGAGCCGAGACCCATGAAAACAGCCTGTATAAGACCTTTTGTTTTCAGAGCGAAGTCAGGTATCTCTATGCTGGAATAGGTCAGGTCATCAATTATACCAACGGTGAAGTTGTTCTTCAGTTCACCTTGAGCATTGTTAAAGACGCCCTTCACAGATGCAGGGGTAAACTCTTTGCTGGAAAGTCCGAACCTGCCGCCAACGACCTTCACAGATGTTCTGCCAGCTGCGTTGAGTGCTGTGCTTACATCTTTGTAAAGGGGCTCACCATCGTTCCCCGGTTCTTTTGTGCGGTCTAGAACACTTATGGTTTTTGCAGTTTCAGGGATAGCGGAAAGAAGTGCAGAAGCATCAAACGGTCTGTAGAGGCGAACCTTGATAACTCCCACCTTTTCGCCGTGTGCGGCAAGGTACTCAACCGTTTCATGGGCAACCTCACAGCCGGACCCCATTAGAATCATGATGTGCTCAGCATCAGGAGCCCCTATGTAGTCGAACAGATGGTAGTGCCTTCCTGTGAGCTCTCCGAACAGATCCATGTACTCCTGAACTATTGCAGGGGTTGCTTCGTAGTAGGGATTCACACTTTCACGGCCCTGGAAGTACACATCCGGGTTCTGGCTTGTGCCTCGAACCACCGGTCTGTTGGGGTTAAGACCCCGCATGCGATGGGCGTAAACCAGTTCATCATCTATCATTTTCTTCAAAACATCGTCATCCAGAGCCTCAATTTTCTGGATCTCATGGCTGGTTCTGAAGCCGTCGAAGAAGTGAACAAACGGGATGCGGCTTTTAAGTGTGGCGGCGTGTGCTATGGCGGCGAGATCGGTTACTTCCTGAACACTGGCGCTGGACAGCAGACCGAACCCGGTGTTTCTTACAGCCATCACATCGCTGTGGTCACCGAAAATAGAGAGTGCCTGTGCAGCGAGACTTCTGGCTGCGACATGAAAAACCGTGGGTGTAAGCTCGCCGGCAATCTTGTACATGGTGGGTATCATCAGAAGAAGACCCTGACTGGCGGTAAAGGTTGTTGTAAGGGCTCCTGTCTGAAGGGCTCCGTGCACCGCGGCGGAAGCTCCGCCCTCGCTCTGCATTTCCTGCACCAGGGGTACTGTTCCCCAGATGTTTTTCTGCCCTCTGGCTGACCAGGTGTCACTGTGCTCGCCCATGGGGCTTGAAGGAGTGATGGGGTAGATCGCCACTACTTCGCTGAGCTTGTGAGCGACACGCGCTGCGGCTTCGTTACCGTCAATCGTTATCATTTGTCTGCTCATGATTACCAGCTTTCGCTAGAGTTATTGATTAGTACATTTTTCCGAAAGTTCTTGGAAATGGAACAACATCACGGATGTTGTCCATACCGGT
>JAGGYZ010000143.1 GCA_021162285.1 Candidatus Fermentibacteraceae bacterium | reverse complement strand
TTCTTTCATTTTGTCTTCAGATGTTGGAACTGAAGTTCTTGTCTACGATTTTTCCGGAAGGCTCGTCTCCATTCTGCATGGCTCCGGTTCAGTGGAATGGACTCCGTCAGGTTTGCCTGATGGTGTGTACTTTGCCGTTGAAGCAGGCGCAGATGTGTCTGTGAAGCTGGTTTATCTGAGGTAAAGCTATCTGTCGAACAGTCCCATGGCTTTCAGGCTTACGATGTCTGACTCTGTTACAATGAAGTGGTCCAGTATTTTGAAGTCCATGTCTTCAGCAAGTTTTATCAGTTTTCTTGTTAAAGCCATGTCTTCCAGGCTGGGGTCTGTTCTGCCGCCGGGGTGGTTGTGGACCAGAATAACCCCTGCTGCACCGTGCGCAATTACCTTTTCAACCAGGTTTCTGGGGTAAACCTGTGTGCGGTTTACCGTTCCGTACTCGAGATCAACTTCTGCAAGAAGGGTGTTTGCCGAGTTAAGCAGTATAGCGGAGAATCTCTCTTTCCTCAGGGTACCGAGTCTCTTCTTCAGATAGTCCGCAACCTCATCGGGGCCTGTGATCTTTGTTTTTGCTGCAGGGGTTTCCGACAGGGCATTTAACTGTGAGAACAGAGACAGCAGTGTGGCCGCTGATTCACCTATGCCCTTAATTGTCATCAGATTTGCAGGAGACTGCCGCAGAATACTTTTCAGACTGCCGAATTTTTCAAGAAGTTCTTCAGAAAGGTCCCGTGTGTCTTTTCTGGGCACAGCATAGGTAAGAAGAAGCTCCAGGGCTTCACGGTCGGTGAAGCCCTTTATACCGGCTCTGAGAAAACGCTTTCGCAGTCTTTCTCTGTGTCCTTCCACTATTTTTCCAGGTACACAGTGGTTGAAGGGAAAGCGAAATCAAGCCCGAGGTTTTCCACAACATGCATGATCTGCAGATTTATATCCTGCCTGCTCTGGAGGAATTTTGAGTAATCTGTTGTTCGGATAAAGAACATCATTTTAACATTCAGAGAAGAGTCACCAAAGGTTGTAAAGTGAACATTGGCTCCGTTGTGCTCTGCCATATCATCCTCTTCAAGCATCTTTCGCAGATCGGTTACCAGTTCCTGCATTTTTGCCGCAGTGGCGTCGTAGGTTACACCTATGGTGATGGTGCACTGACGCATGGGTCTCTTAGAGAGGTTGTCTATGGTGGAATCTACAATTTCCTTGTTGGGGATTGTAACCAGTGTTTTCGCCACAGTTCTGATTCTGGTAGATCGAAGACCTACCTCTTCTATGGTTCCGCTGACATCTCCAACCTGAACGAAGTCTCCCACCATGAAAGGACGGTCAAGAAAAAGTGCCACTGAAGCGAAGATTCCCGCTATGGAATCCTGGGCGGCGAAGGCAAAAGCCAGACCTCCTATACCCAGCCCGGCAATAATCCCGGAAACCGGATAGTTCTTGAGCTGCATGAAGAACACTATTCCTATGGCGGTGACTGTTACTTTACCGAGTTTTCGCAGTACCGGAATAAGCTGGTCATCCAGTTGTGACTCTGTTTCATCGGCCATGGAGCCCATCTGAATGGCAACATCGTCGATAACAACGAACAGAACTCTGATCACTGTAAAGGTAAGAAGAACCTGAATGATGTTCAGCGCGACAAGATTCACAGCACCGTGCAGATCCAGAAACAGCAGGGAGAAGTAGAACCCGGTGAAGACCACAAGAAAGCTCATGGGGCTGGCAAGTCCGTCAAGCAGTATCGTGAAGAAGTTTTCAGTTTTCTTTCTGGCCTTTTTCAGCACAGAGCTGATAATTTTCCTCAGGAGAAGTGACAATGCGATACCTGCTATGAAAAGCCCGATTCTGCCCAAAGGTATCGAACCGGGAGTGAAATCAATAACGGTGGTAAAGATAGACATATTTTCCTTTCGCCTCTTTGTGTTTCAGAAGGCAATTTTGCTTTGTTTTCAGAGTGCTGTCAATAGGCACTGTGTGTGCTGTAACACAATTAAACAATTTCCGGTTGCTCTGCTGGTTGACGAAAGTGGTTTTGTTGGGCATTATCGCTTTCACTACTATTATGGGAGGCGTTTTGAATCCGAAACTTGAAAAGTATGGTAACTGGTTTCTACAGCTTGCGTTGGCCCTTCTTGTGTTTTTTGGTTTTCTCCGTCCTTATGTCATTGAAGCGTACAGGATTCCAACTCCCAGTATGTCACCTACTCTTCCGGTGGGGGATCACCTGCTTGTTTTAAAGGCTGAGAACGGCCAGCAGATACCTTTTTCAGACAGGTTGCAGCCTCTTCTGCATAATTTCCGCGGTGGAACAGGGTGGCTTCTTATGCCTGCAACAGGCTCTATTGAAGTGGGAGAGAGCATTGTGTTCCGTTATCCCGCAGATCAGGAAGTAACATTTATAAAAAGGCTGGTTGCCGTGGCGGGAGATTCGGTAAGGGTTCACAACGACACACTGTATGTAAACGGAGAACCATCACCCTACCCCTCAGCGCACCAGGATGTGTTGAATCCCAGTATAATAGATGACCAGTGGCCGGATTGTCTGCCCTATCTGAATTCAAACTACGGGATTGCGGATCTGGCGTACGAAAAAATTCTCCAGGGTGTGGTTCTGGACAACCAGGGTAATCCGGTATACATTGTTCCCGAGGGAAATGCGTTTATGATGGGTGACAACCGTGATCATTCCAGCGACAGCAGAATATGGGGTCCAATGGATGTTGAGCTCGTAAAGGGTCAGGCAGTTGTTACCTACTGGTCCTGGCAGCCTGGTAACGGGCTCCCGAAAATTGATAGAATTGCGAGGCTGGTTCGCTGACATGAATGTATCATTGCCCTACAGCAGCTGTTTTTTTGAGAAGGTTCCTCTGATGTTTCTCAACCTGGACAAGCTTGCGAGGGGCGGGGCAGAGTTTCGGGATTTCAAAAAAGACTGCTACTGGGCGATTTCAGACGGTAAATCCGTGTTTGCCAGACTTATCTTCCGTCAGGGAAAACCCTATTTTATACACGGTCTCGACTGCCTGGATGCCACATCTTTCATCAACACCATAAGCAGAGACAAGAGGGAGCTGTTTCTCTCGCTTCACTTTCTTGAGCCGGGAGCTCTGGGTCCGGTGATAAAGTACCTGTGTGAAGAGCCTGTACTCACAGAGCTTGACAACTCAAGCGGTGAGCTGATTCAGCTGCTGAAGTCTCTAAGAAAATCCGGTGAGTCAGGTATGATCAGTCTTCAGACCGAATCCGGAGTAGCTTTGATTCCCATAAGGGAAGGGAAAATATCCAGGGGCTTTCTGCCAGGCAGAACTATCAAGGGGAAAGCACTTGTTGATTTCCTGAAATCTCCCGAGGGTTCGGGAATGGCGGAATTTGTGGATGGTGAAGTTGCAGAACCTTCCACACTGGGTATAGGGGAGATAAACCTCATCCTCACAGCCATCAATGTGTGGCTTGAGTCTCTGGGTCCTGTATGGCCCCAGAGCAGAACGATCGTACCTGCCTATGTCGAGAAGATCCGAACCAGATATCCTCTGCTGGAATCTCTCAATTACAGTACTGAGGATTATCTTGTTCTTGGCAGCTTTATCGCAGATTCATCTGATTTTCCCAAAGCTATGGCTCTTCTGATCAAGTCACTCTGCAAGAAGCACCCCTCTCCCGCTACTGCACTCAAGCTTTTTACGCGTATAAACAAAGACAGAACTGAAGCGCTTAAATCTACAGGTCTGATCGAGCTTCTGTAGTACAGGTTCTATCGGCCCAGGAAGTCGCGGATGTGTTCCGTTGAACCTATCAGCCACATGAGGTCGCCCTCGTTCAGAACATAGCTCGGGTCGGGAATTACATAGTCGTATTCTTTGTTTCCACGCAGTACTCCCAGGAAAGCAATGTTGATACCGTGCGATCTTCGGATACCCAGCTCTTTTATTCTCTTTCCGATAAGAAGCTTGCCCGGCTCCATTACGATCAGCTCCATGTTTCCCCTGAGAGCCACGACTTCTTTTACTTTGGAGTACGTTATTTCCCTGGCACGGGTGATTCCCTGCTCGTGTTCCGGCCTGTAGACCTTGTCTGCTCCAACAGCCTCAAGGATCTTTTCTTCTCTGTCGTTGCTGGCACGGCTGTAAACTGTAACCCCCAGATCCTTGAGTATTTTTGTGATGATTACAGTATTACCGAAATTCTCACCAATTGCAACGACGGCAAGATCAAGGGCTCCTATTCCGTAGCCTTTCAACAGTTTTTCGTTGGTGCAGTCAAAGCATATTGCAGTATCGACTCTGCTTGAAATGTTGTTTACAAGTTCCTGTTTGAAATCGATCGCAACAACTTCGGCATTCTGTTTAACAAGCTCATCGGCCAGGCTGCTCCCGAATGTACCCAGGCCGATAACCGCGATTTTTTTTGGTGTTTTTTTCATTTCTCCTACCCTATGGTTATTCTGGCTTCCGGGTAACTGTACAGCGCAGTTTTGACTCTTGAGGTGGCTGCTGCCAGGGTTGCCGGTGCTATTCTTCCTATGAACATTGTGATTATTATGATCCATTTCCCTGCAGTGGACAGGTATCCGGTTACCCCTGTGGAAAGCCCCACAGTTCCGAATGCGCTCATTGACTCGAAAACATAGTCCATATCCGAGAATTGATTTCCGCTGTGAGTTTCCGTAATCAGCAGAAGAAAGCTGCTTACACCAAAGGTTGCCATTCCTATCAGCAGTACGGCTCCTGCTCTTTGAAGATCAAAATTCGGTATCTTCCTGTTCCATACCTCGGGTGACTTCCGACGGAAGATCAGTGATCGGAGAGACAGAAACAGAAGCCCGATGGTGGTGGTTTTTACTCCTCCTCCAGTACCTCCCGGCGACGCTCCTATGAACATGAAAATCAGAAAAAACCATTTTACAGGGGAAAGCAGACTGGAGGTTGGTACAGTATTGAAACCGGCAGTTCTTGTTGTAACGCCCTGGAGGTAGCTGTTTGCCAGCTTCTGCCATATGGTCATGTCTTCGAGACTGTTGTTCCATTCCAGGGCAAGAAACAGCCCTGTTCCAAGAACTATAAGTATGGAAGTTACCAGCAGAACGAATCTGGTCTGAACAGGAAGAACCCGGTGTCTGCCTTCTCTTATTCTGAACATCCAGTGTCTTCCCACTGTTGTAAGAAGCATAAAACCAAGACCCCCCAGAACTATAAGTGTGCCGATAATAAGAGAAGTGGCTGGTGAGTCTGCGAAGTTTTCCAGATTGCTGCTGTTCAAGCTGAATCCGGCGTTGCAGAAAGCGCTTACACTGTGGAAAACTGACTGCCATACGGTATTCGTTGTTGACCAGCCTGTGATTTTCATGGCGGACCAGGTGTTGTAAAGCAGAAGTGCGCCAACTGTTTCTATTATTATGGTCCAGATGAGGATAGACAGCAGGATGTGTTTCAGGTCGTTGGTAAATTCGCTGTCCATAAGCCTTGACAGGTTCCGGGCTCCGGCAAGCCCCATCTGCTGCCCGAACGACATGGCAAAAAATGCTGCAAAGGTCATAAGCCCCAGCCCACCGATCTGAATAAGAATAATAATAATAACCTGCCCGATAAAAGTGAAATCAGTACCGGTGTCAACAACGATAAGACCTGTCACGCATGTAGCGCTGGCTGAGGTGAACAGCGCGTCAACAGGTGATATTCCATTTGTGGTTGCCCTGGGCGTAAGAAGAAGAGCAGTGCCCATGATAATCACCAGGAAGAAACTGGAGCCAAGGATCAGCGCAGGTGATACACTGCCGGCCAGTTTTATCAGTTTGCCTGATATGGTAATGGAAACCATGGCAATCAGGTATCCGTTTGTCACCATGGAAACAGTCCACACATGAATATTCCCGCCTGTTTCACCCTTTATAAGTGCCAGAGCACCTCCGGCAACCAGGAATACACTGAGAATCATCTGCCACGGCTGACTTTTAACATCATTCAATTTTCTGGTGGAAATTACAACTGCAGTGAACAGGGAAGCGGTTTCCAGAAAGAGAAGTGCCTGCAGAAGATCCATCACAAACAAATTGCTGAAACTGAACATATACCTGAGAAGGAACAGTACCACTACGACAAAAATGTTGTAGAGGCTCAGCGGCCACTCAAGTACTGCTTTTTCCCAGTTATGAGATTTCTCCAGAGTGTTTCCTTCTTCCCTGCATTTCAAGCATATTCAAACTATACAGTTTCCAGACGGTAAACGAAATAATAACAAAAAGGAGACACACAATGGACCCGCTGGTTTACAGACGATTTCTCGACCTCAGGCCGCTGAATGTAATCAATGCTCTGCCAGGCAGCAGATGTGCTCTGGTCAGTGGACGGGATATTGCCAGAGTTGCCGAAGAAAACCAGGCTATTGTTATGGCCTGTAACATAAGGAACCCTCTCAGTGCGCTGGGAATTCTTACTGCAGCAAAAAAGGCAGACAGTTTCGTTCTGCTGGAGCTTGCGAAATCAGAGGCAGGATACACGGGAGTAAATTTTGCCAACCTCCCCTCTCTTGCAATGCACTACTCCAGCGGGCTGGGAGACGGGGTTGTTTACTCCCTTCACATGGATCACTTTGCAATAAAATCACAGAAAGATCTTATGGATGCTCTGCGTGTTGTTCCTGATGCTATTTCCATGGGCTGGACTTCTGTTGCAATTGATGCCTCTCACAACCACGACTGGGAAAACCTGATGTACACCAGAGATCTTGCCATGCACATTCCGCCTTACATCGGTCTTGAAACAGAGGTTGGAGAGATCAAAGGCGCAGGGGTTCTTACCACGGTGGAGGAGGCTGAATACTACATTGGAGGACTGAATGCCTGGGGAGTATTCCCGGACTATCTGGCAATAAGCAACGGGTCAAAACACGGAACCTACGATACTTCACACGGTGAAGATGAAGGTATTGATCTGAAGCGTACCGGGGAAATAGCTGCAGCAGTTTCAAAGTATGGAGTGGCCATCGCCCAGCACGGGATCAGTGGTACTCCTCTTCACAAAGTAGGACATTTCCGCGAGTACGGTATCAACAAAGGCAATGTTGGAACTCTGTGGCAGAACATTCTGTTCGGTCTTGAGATGGATCCTGAGAGCGGAAATGCGGTTACAGATGGCGGAAGCTATGTAAAAAGACCGGACAAAGGCATCCCGGTGGAGATGTGGGACAGAATAGTAAAAGCTGCTGATGCTCAGGGATGGTCCAGAAATTCAGGAAACTACAAAAAACTGAACCTGCCTTTCCACGCGGAGATAATGGCTCTCCCGGGTGAATACCGCAGCCGGATACTTGATGAAACCGAGAAATGGGCTCTCAGGTTCTTTGAAGCATTTGGTTCCGTGGGGCTTGGTTCGAAGGTTATCGAATCCATTGTTGAGAGAGAAGACTGGAACCCCACGCCAGCCAGAGAGATAGTTGCCAGGAGAGGTGACTCCACGGCATCAAATGCTCCGGATAGTGGTTCAACAGCAAATGACGGGAAGGATTACTCTGACTGATAAAACAGATACTGCAGTGGAAATACTCCAGGGTGTAAGGCTGATCAACCCGCTTGACGGGTTCGACGGCGTGGTTGATGTAGCCATTGACAAACAGTCGGTAGTGTGGATACGGAAGGCTTCTGGAAAACCTTCCGGGTTGTGGCTGTTCCCTGGTTTGACAGACATGCACATACACCTCAGAACCCCGGGGTACGAGGATGCGGAGACCCTGGAAACCGGTCTTCAGGCTGCAGTTGCCGGAGGAGTTACCGCTGTGGGTATGATGCCCAACACCACTCCGGTGATGGATTCAGTTGACATGGTAGTTGCTGTGAGGGATCGTGGTAATTCCCTGGGTCTTTCACTGATCAAACCTGTACCCTGCGTAACAGTTCACCGAGCAGGTGAGATATGCACCGACCTCGAGGGTTTTGCCGAAAAAGGGATTACATGTTTCAGCGACGACGGAAGCCCTGTGGAAAGCCGTGAAGCTCTTCTGGATGCATTCCGACGTATTTCAGTTTTTGGTGGCGTTGTGATAGAACACCCGGAGGTTACACGGATTGCGGCAGGAGGCAGTGTAAACCAGGGTCTTGCCTCAACTGAAACCGGAGAAAAGGGAATACCTGAGCGTGCGGAGTTTCTGGATGTAAAGAGATGTATTGATGTACTTCGAACCTCCGGTACAGACGCAAGACTTCATCTGACACATCTGTCTTCTCCGGAGAGTATTCGGCTTGTTCAAAATGCGGTGGAGCAGGGGCTCAGGGTTACCTGTGATGTAACTCCTCATCACCTGGCGTTGAACCAGCAGGCTGTGATTAAACTGGGGACTGTTGCCAAAATGAATCCTCCTCTGAGGTCGGAAGAGAGCAGAAAAAAGGTAGTTGATATGATTGGGAAAGGAATGGTCACTGCAATAGCCAGCGATCACGCTCCCCATACTGCAGCGCGCAAGGAGCTGTCCCTTTCCGCAGCAGCGTTTGGGATAACAGGTCTGGAAACACTGCTGCCGGTCACACTGGATGTGCTGGGCAGGGAAACCTCCCTTCGTACAGTAGACATTCTTAGAATGCTGACAACTGCACCTGCCGGTGTACTTGGCATTTCCCCACCTGAAGTCGCTGCAGGCAAGCCGCTCAATATGGTTCTGTTCGACCCGCAGCGCAGATGGGACTATTCTCATACATTTTCCCGGTCGACAAACTCACCCTTCCGGGGCACAGAGCTCACAGGAAAAGTTCTACGGGTGTGGTTCAGGCGGGAGTTGTTCAGGGAGGGTGAATTTGTTCAAAGTTAGTATTCTGTCCTGCGTTCTTCTGCTGGGTGGATGCGCTTACTACAACACATTCTACAATGCCAGATCAAGCTATGAAGAAGCCCTTGATTACGCCAGGGAGCATCCTGATGATCCTTCCCAGTATGAAGAAGATCTTCTTGAAAAGGCTGTTTCGGGAGCAGGGAAAGTGCTTACCAGGTATCCTGGAAGTCGCTGGGCTGATGATGCACAGCTCCTGCTTGGAAATGCATTGCTTCTTCGGGGTCAGAGATCACTTGCAGGCAGCGGAACCAGTTACTTTCAGGAGGCAATGATGTCTTTTGCTTCCGCGGCGGTCATGACGGATGATCCGTCTTTTGTGGATATGGCCAGACTTGGACAGGGAAGGGCCGCCATGGAACTGGGCAGGTACAATGATGCCGTTGCTGTTCTTGACGAGGTTTCATCACACAACAGCAGCAGATACATGTTGAGCCGGCTTCTTCTGTGTGAGGCTTTTCTTGAGTCAGGGAACCCTGAACTTGCCGCGGCAGTGTTTGATACTCTTACACCGGGAGGGGGCGACAGTCTCAGGGCTGAATACTACATAACCGGCGGGGATATCTTTTCAGCCCTTGGAATGCCGGACAGCGGTGCTGTTATGTGCCTGCAGGCTACTTTAATCGAAAACAGGGGAGAAGTTTACTACAGAGCTCTGGTAAAAGCGGCAGAGTTTTTTATAGAAGCCGGATTACCGGAGAAGGCTTCAGACGAGCTTGACCGGCTGCTGCTGGGTTACCGTTCCGACAGGGAAATGGCAGACATCTTTCTGCTGAAAGGCAGAGCCGATGAACTTGCCGGCATGACAGACAGAGCGCTTACTGCTTATCTGGATGCAGCAGAGCTGGACAGCTACCGGGAGACAGGCGCAGAAGCTCTGTTCAGGCGTGCCTCCCTCCTGGAACGGGAAAACAGATACGACGATGCTCTCAGTGCTCTGGGGGACTGTGCTGAAAGGTCCGGGGACTTCATGTGGCTCAGACTGGCGAAAGACAGACAGAGGAATCTTAACCTCTACACGGTTTACTCAGACAGTGTTCGCACGGCTCACGGTGAAGAAAGAACCCACTACCGTCTTCTGGCTGCAGAGAAGAGACTTGATCTTTACGGAATGGACCAGCAGGCTCTGGACGGTTTTCGGCAGGTGGCAGCTTCCGACCACATACTATTTGCCCCTATGGCCATGGTCTTTCTTGCAGAGAACGGAGGAGTATCTGCCGATTCTGT
>JAGGYZ010000196.1 GCA_021162285.1 Candidatus Fermentibacteraceae bacterium | reverse complement strand
TTGCCATGAAGCTTTTCCCTGATCCTTTCCAGTACTTTCAATTTCAATTGTCCACCGGGAGTAAAGCCTGTCCACAGTCTGAATGATTCCGCAGCCTGCTCGACCAGCATCTTCTCCCCGGTTCTCACAGGCGATAACAAACTATTCCGCCAGTTCCAGCGGGGATTGTAATTCAAATCTGCAAAAAACCAGCCATCCGGTATTTCAAACGGAAACAAATCGTCATCGTTCCACCCAAGCGGAGTTGCGTTCACAACTGTAGCTACAGCAGGCCTGTTTTCCGGTAAAATAACATCTCCCCTTTTAAGAACAAAATAATCGGTTGCTTCAAGAGCATCGCTCACTGCTGCTGCAGCCCCCCCCGATCCAACTACAAAAAAAGGAGAAGGCAGATCGGCGGAAAATGTTTTAAAACCGGCAATATCCGTGTTGTAACCTCTTACACCGCCGTCGCCGAACACCAGTGTATTTACAGCTGCTGTTCTTTGTGCTTCAGGAGACAGAGAATTACACAGCATTGCAGCGGCAGATTTGTGCGGAAGTGTTACATTCAAGCCTGCAAACCTTCCATTCCCTGAATCTTCAAGAAACGGTTTCAAGTTTTCAGGTTTTACCGGAAACAGCGAGTAAGAACCTTTTATTCCGAAGTATTCTAAAAACATGGAGTGTATCTCCGGGGAAAGCGAGTGGGAGACAGGCCATCCCACAAGCCCGCCTCTGAACTCAGTTCCCATGATGGAATCGGCGAACAGCCTGAAAAGCTCTGACAATCATGTCCGCCAGACCTCTGGGTCTGTAGAACACCGGCTCGAACAGTTCCTCTCCCGGATACAGCTGATCTGAAAGAGGAGCATCCTTGTACAGCCTGATAGTACCGATGTTTATAAATGTGTTTCTCCACCCCAGAAACAGTCTTGCCCTGAGCATGAACACAAATTTCATAATCAGTGCTATCAGGTTTTCACCAGGCGAAGCACTGAAAAAATTGATTCCCACTGTGAGCCCTGCAGCCCTGGCTTTTTTTACCACAGGCCACAGTTGTTTCAGCGAACCGCTTTTGCCCATGAGCTTCCAGCCCTTCTCCGTGATCACATCAGGAGAAAAATCAACCCACCGGCAACCGGCTCTGTACATGGTGTCAAGACTGTCCAGCGGCACGGATTCCGACATCCAGGCCCCCCATGCAGGTATGTTCCTGATTTCACCAAGAGCCGATATCAGTTCTTTGAAGTAAACCCGGGGGTAGTCAAACACAGAATCCACGAACATAAAGCTGGTGAAACCCTGACGGGTAACTTCTTGTATATCCTGAACAACAGAGCTGACAGGTCTTAACCTGAAACCATTTCCGCTGAGCGATTTGTATGTACAGTAGGCGCAGTTGAACACGCATCCTCTTCTGGTCTGAACACCGACAGAACCTTTCCCGGGGTAATCGGAAGCCGGAAAAACACTGTAATCCGGGAGAGAGAGATCTTCAAGAGAAGGTCTTGGGGGTCTTGCAACCCCGTTGTGAAGCCACTCTGGTGCCGGCGCCCCTGCAATATGAGCAAGAAGCATGGGGAGAGCAATTTCACCTTCACCCACCATGGCAAAGTCTATCCTCGGCCACAGTTTCATAATTCTTTCAGGGTAAATGGAGAAACCGGCACCTCCCACAACAACCGTTCCCTTCCAGTTTCCAAGGGCTCCCAATATTTCATCCAGGGAGTTAAGATACCAGTGTGTAACCGGGTATGAGCTGTCGTCGATGTTCCTTACGGAGATGGCAACAACATCAGGTGCAAACACCTCAAGCTCGGCTGCAAGTGCGTCTCCCGGAGACTCCTGCAGACTGAGATCAAGCCCTGAACACTGATGATCCACCAGGGAACCGGCAAGACAGGCAAGACCAATGGGATAAATTGGTGCCTCTTTCCGACCCACCGGAGACTGAACAAGAAGAACTCGCAAAAAAACTCCAATCCATTGACCTTTGCCCCGACTATCTCTTTTACTATAATGAAAAAGTGACTGGTCTACCTAACTGTTACCGAACGGTGGAGGGTTTTCAATAAGAATCACAGGTAATTCACGATTTGTCGCAGTGGCAGCAGGGTTGTTGTTAACTGCAGGAGTGTCAGTTCTGTCGAAAGATCCGGCAATATCGGCGATGATACTGTTTGCCGGTATGGCCTCTTCGTTTATGGTGATTGAAATGAGAGCAGGGCAGGTAACACTGTTTCCCGCACTGTGCTGGCTTGCCTTTCACTACGGAGGAACTGTTCCAGGCGTGGTTACTTCGGCTGCCTCAATCTCTACCGGGCTGTATTTCCACTGGAATAACAGGCACACCAGACAGCTGTTCTTCAGCTATATTCCTGTTGCTGTTCTTTTTGCCGCATCCACTCTGCAGCAGGCAGACACAGCTACCGGTGTTCTTGTTCTTGTTCCGGCAGGAATAATACTGCAGCTTGCTTTCCATGCCGCAATTCGCACGAATTCTGTTAATCTGGCAGGAATGATTACCGCAACCTGGATTGTTAACGGCATCATGGCCCACCTTCTTGTGTTTTTTGTAACGGAAGACGGTGCTGCCGGAGGTGCTGTTATTCTAACCATAATACTTGTCTCCCTGGTTTACGACTATCAATTTCGAAACAAGCTGTACCTTTTCACAGACCGAATAAAAACGCTCTCTCTCCAGAACAGACTGGTAAGCTATCTTTACAATCCAGACGAAAGCTTCATGCTGTTTCTTATGGACGGCACCCATGTGTGGACCATGCAGGGAAAACCCGCTTCTGTACCGATTCCTGAAATTCCGCCGAAGATCTTCTGTGTTGAAAAGCACGGAAAGTGGATAGCAGTTTCCACCAGCAGCTCTGTGTTTATTGCAGAAGGTACAGCTGCAGGGGAACTTGAATCCCTTGGGAAAACAGAGCTGAAAGAAACTCTTGCTCTGCTGGAAAATGTCTGGAAGGCATCCTTCAGTAAAAGAAGACTTGAAAACGCCTTCCTGGGCGCTGCAATGATGTTCGTTCAACTTGCCGATAAAAAAGATTCAGACACGCACTCCCATTCTGTAAGGGTTTCCCGGCTTTCAGTGAAACTTGCGAAGATCCTTGGACTTCCACAGAGCAGTATTCTGCAACTGCAGTTAGGCGCACTGCTTCACGACATAGGAAAACTTGCCGTGCCGGGAAGGCTGATCATGAAGAAAGGGCTGCTTACAAAATCTGAGCGAAATGTGATAGAAGCCCATCCTGAGTCAGGTGCAAAACTGCTTGGCGCAATGCAGAGATACGATGAAGCTTCTGCAATCGTGCTACAACACCACGAGCACCTGGATGGAAGCGGGTATCCCCAGGGTATTTCCGGTTCTTCTATCTCTCTGTTTGCAAGGATCGTTGCTGTGGCTGATGTGTTTGATGCAATTACTTCCCCGCGGGCATACCATTCCGGTAAATCCGACAACGATGCCCTTGCCGAGGTAAAAAAACACAGAGGAACATACTTTGATGCCAATGTTGTCGATGCCCTGGAGGAGATGCTCAGTGAAAGCTGAAACAAGATATTTTATTGCGGCTGTCACTCTGATTTCTCTGTTCTTTGTTTTCCCGGCAGACCACCGACAGCCTCTGGATCCCATTGATACAACAGTGCTTCTTCTGCTGGCTTCAGCGGGAACACTTCTGTCAAGAATGTTTGTACTCTCTTCGGACAGCAGTGACAAAACAGGAATAGAGCCAGCTGTTATAGTGAGCCTTGCAACATGGGGCAGTCCGGGAGCTGTTTACCCGTTGATTGCACTGATGACTTTCACAGGCAGTATTCTTAACTCTATCAGAATGCAGAAGAATCTGTCTCTTCAGATCCCAGAGGCAATCTTTCAGGGTGTTTCTTTTGCTTTTCTGCTGAAACTGAGCAGTTTTATTTACTGGAACCTTCCGGGAGTTCCGGCAGACTCAGGGGCAATTCGAACATACCTTTCAATGATTACTGCAGTGGTTCCAGTAACAGCCTTGAGATGCATTGCAATAAACTGTTTCAACAATCGCAGAAGCGTGTTTTCTACAACCCTGAAAAGGGGTCTCCTACTGAATACATTCGTAGTACTCCTGGCGGTTCCGTCTGCCATGGGTGTTCTCAAAGGAACTGGCGGTATCCAGCTGCTGATTTCATGCACATTCGGACTTTTTGCTATTCTTGTTGTTCACGGTATCAACCTGCGTCAGAACCGATCTGCCCATGAAAAAACAGATGAGCTTGAAACTGTGATAAAACTGAAAGAGCTTTCAGGCAATCTGTTTTCCGCAACCTCAGAGATGGAAGCTCTGAGAACGATCAGCAGTGCAGTATCCACTGCGTGGAGCTGCAGGGTCGCCGTGCAGTGGAAAACTTTGAAGTATTTTCACGGCAGCAGATGGGACACGACAGACACCGTCTGTATTAAACACAGTGCCGGCCTTACCATCTGGATAGATTCATTCAGTTCCACCATACCGGTATACATGGAGTCTTTTCTAAACAGGGCAGTTCCAGTTCTTACCGATCTTGAAGCCAGAAAGAAAATGGAAATAACATCGTGGGAAGCCATGGAGGCAATGGTTTCTTTCGTTGAGCAGAACAGCAGTGACTTCGCCGGTTTCAGCCGCAGAGTGTCAGTAACTGCCACAAGAATCTCCCGCTCACTTAAAAAAGATGTCTGGTTCCAGGACTGCATGCGCCTGGCAGGACTGCTTCACATGGTATCTCTTCCGAACAGAAACAAAGATGACTCGCTGAACACTCCCCACGCCCTTCCCGAAATAACCCGGCAGGCACTGGAAGAAATGACTGAACACTGGGGAGGTACAGGACCTTCAGGTAAATCCGGAGAGCAGATTCCGCTGCCTGCCAGAATTCTTGCAGTAAGCATCGCCTGGGAAAGAGCAATGAACTCGGGAGAAGCCATGGCTGTCAGAGACATGAACATGAGGGCGGGGACCCTGTACGATCCCCGCCTCTCGGAACTTGTTATTCAGCTCAACGGTTA
>JAGGYZ010000013.1 GCA_021162285.1 Candidatus Fermentibacteraceae bacterium | reverse complement strand
TAACATGCTCGGTTAGTCCATGGGTTTACCAAAACGATTCACACCAGCTGGGTCTGTCCCCCTCCTGTTCCCTGACCATTGAATGGGAAGAAACCGGGCTGCCATCAAACCTGTCTGTTCTACAGACAGAAATAGTGAACTTCAGAGCCGCCGCTGTTGCGGACAGGTACGGCTTGGAGAACTTTCACGGTACTTCCCGGCCTGGAACCGACTCCTCCACCGATTATCTGGTAGTCACAGGTACAGACTATCTTGATGAGATTGTTATCCTGGAAAACCTGCTTGAAACAAAGGGCCTGTCCTGGCAGACTCTTACAGTGCAGGAGATCACCTCTGGCTGGCCGGGTATCGACACCCAGGAATCTATCAGAAACTGTATAAAACATTTCGTGTTTGATGAGGGCTCAACCTATGTAGTGCTTGCAGGAGATGAAACGGTTGTTCCCGTACGGGAAGTTTACACCGAGTGCGAAGGACATGTGGAACTTGCACCCTCAGACCTTTACTATGCCGATCTGGACGGCAGCTGGGACGAGAACGGTAACGGTATCTACGGAGAGTACGCAGACAGTCTTGACCTCTACCCCGATGTACTTCTCGGCAGGCTTCTGTTTTCCTCGCCTGAGGGAGCTTCTGCCATTTTTGAAAAGAACACCGTTTACGCAGGTGTAAGCCAGTCTGCAACATGGTACCGGAATGTTGTTCTGTGCGGAGCCATGCTGTTCCCGGAAGTCGGCTATGCCGGAGCCAAAGGGTGCGAGCTGATGGCTCAGAACTTTCCTGACAATTTCGACCTCACAAAAGCCTATGAACTGTCTTCCGGTGATCATCCAGACACCTATTTTCCGGTACTTTACGGCGGTGCCGGATGGAATCACTACGCAGGTCACGGCAATGACCGGGGAGTTTACTGGATAGATAACTCCGGCATTTTGAACATTTCAAGGATGGATGGGTTCAACTCTGACAGATCAGGAAGAAGGTCCAATCCGGGCCGCACAGGTATTCACAGCTGTATCGGTTGCCACACAGGCGATTTCACCGATCCGGGAGTGTGCCTGCCTGATACACTGCTTACACTGCCAGATGGAGGCGGGGTGGCTGGCTTTTTCAACACCTCCTGGGGCTGGGAGGGCTACTGGCCTGAGATCGGGTCAACTGAAAGGCTGTGCAACAACACCGTGCATCAGGTTTACGTTCAGAAAGCGCCCTCACTTGGTGCTGCGTACGCATCGGCAATAGACCTGGAGATCCCGAATATGACAGGTCCATACGACAGGGTAATGCAGTCAATCATTGCATACGCCGCCTTTATGGACCCTTCACTTGAAGTTCTTGGGGTAACCAGCTTTAATCCCATACCACCTGCTCCGTTTCATGTAGTTATGCTCAGTGCAAACCCGCTTGCCGCAGGGGAACAACTTCATTTCAAAGTAACAGGCATTTCTCCGTACTACAGTGTTTCTGTGTTCGATCTTGCCGGGAGAACAACAGGCGAAACGGTCAGCCTTGCTCAGAATACCGCACTTACAATGGAAACTAACACTCTTTCCACAGGCGTTTACTTTGTTTCCGCCACGGCACCCAGCGGAAAAACGGTTTCAGCCAGCTTTGTAGTTCTGCCCATCTAGCCGACGAACCAGAAAACACCTGTCAAGGTAAAGCTGCTTATAATGGTGGCAGCAAGCAACAGGGCGGAAGCCAGTGTTGCGTCAGCTCCATAGCGTCTTAAGAACACCACAGCAGGTAGAGAAACATCTGTAACTATCCTGGCAGGAATCAAAGAATGTTCTTGCTTCAGTACTTCTCTGGATTTAAGAGTCATGGCGACGGTATAGACACTGTTTCATTTGCTGCACTGCAGGTGACTGTGTTTGATGGGCAAAGTATTAGTAGTATAGTCTATTGACACTATACTGTTATTAGACCATAGTCGCAATAGGCAGGGGGAGCAGAATGAGAAAACTGGTTGATCGTAACAATGAAACAAGTGAACTGCTTTCATTGTCCCGGACGGGAAAACCTGAGATGGCACTCCTGTACGGAAGACGAAGAGTTGGAAAATCTTTTCTGCTTGGCAATATATGGAATGACCCCTTTTACTTCCTTGCTGCCGATACGACTTCCGAAACCAACCGCAATGATCTGCTGAATGAGTTTGAGCAGTGGAGCGGTAACAAGCTCAATACAGAAGACTACCCGACCTGGCGCTCTGTTTTCAGATTGATGTTTCAAACTCAGAATGCTAATGGTCAATCACCTGTGCTCATCCTGGATGAGTTTCAATATCTGCTGGCTCACAAAGACAGTATAGTTTCCCAGCTTACAGCAATATGGGACAGGGAATTGAACAGCTCATCCATGCTGCTTGTTCTATGTGGATCGGAGGTTTCCACTATGGAAGCGCTGCAGTCAGCTGACTCTCCGGTGTTTGGCAGGCTGTCCTGGTCTTCAAGACTCCGGTCATTTGACTACTATGATTCTTCAAAAATGCTTCCGTGGCTGAGCTTGAGAGAGCTGGTATACTTTTATGGTGCGCTGGGAGGATTGCCCCGATTCCTCTCCGCAGTGAAACAGGGTGAGAACCTTCGGGAATCACTCTATCGCATTCTCCTGTCAACACGGGGAGAAGTTCATATTCAACTACAGAACATAATATCCAGAGAGAAGGGTATTCGTAACACGGCAGAATACGATGCCGTTTTGCGGGCAATTGCATCAGGCCGAAGACAACTCGGGGAAATTTCATCCACTGCCGGCCTGCAGGGGAAAGTGCATACGGCAAGAAGAGCACTTGAAGTGCTGGAAAATCTGGATTTTATCTGTAGAGAGCGCAACTACGGAGCTGCACCTAAAGTTCCATGGAGATATCGAATTGCCGATAATTCTTTGCGCTTCTGGCACAGGTTCATAGAAACAAACAGAAGCAGACTGGAACGGGATTTGATTGATAATGTATGGGAAACATCAATACTACCCTCTCTGGACATTTATACAGGTTTCATCTTTGAAGACATGGCTAGACAGGCACTTCTCCGCTTCAACGAAAACCTGCACCTCCCAGTGATCAAAACTTGCGCCCGCTGGGAGGGAAAAGATAGGTACAGACGTTCCATTGAGATTGACATTGTTGGTGTGTTCGGCAACGGTGAAATGCTTTCCGGCGAAGTAAAGTGGTCTTCGTCACCGGTAGACCCGGACATTCATTTTCATCTCAGAAGAAACCTGGAAGACCTGGCAGCCTCAGGAGTAAACTGGGCAAATCATGCTCTGAACGGAAAGTTCATCTACTTTTCAGCAGGAGGTTTCTCGGAATACATGAAACAGCTTGCGAGGGAAAACCCCTCAATTACCCTGGTAACACTTGCTGATATGTTTCCAGTTCAGTAGTTAACTGAGGAATTTCAAATATGCCGCCATTATCGCAAGGTCAATGAACAAATGTGTAACTACAGGAAACAGAATAGAACCTGTTTTAACCCGGACAGTGCCCCATAGAACCCCGGCTCCGAACACTAGAACCGTTGAAACTGCAGCATATCCCGGCGAAAATAGTATGCCTGTAGTAATTACATGGTATGATGTGTAGAATGCTGAAGACAACAGAATCACTGTTTTGTTTCCATAGAAGACAGAGAGTTTGTGTATGATGTAACCACGCCAGAAGAACTCTTCGAGGAAAGCATTTGCCAGAACCATCACAGAAACGAACACAACCGGATTCATTCTGTTAATTCCCCATTCGGAGAGTACAAGAGAAATTTCCGTAGAATCCCAGATTTTTCCCTGAAGAAGCGAGAACAGCAGAAAAACAGCTGCGAAAACAAACCCACCATATAAAAGCAGGGAAACCACACTGCTCCTGCCTGTTCTAAAACCGTAATTTTTAAAGAATGCGGCAGTGGAAGTATTGTGTATAAAAGCGTCCAGAACAGGTAGCAGCAGGCATACCCCCACATAGAAAAAAACAAAAGTCAGCACTGCACTTCTACACAGAACAAGACCCACCGTAATTGCAGCAGGTGCAAGGCACATGGCAAGAATCAGCCCCGTCAATTCATCAGCTCCCGTTCCATATCACATCGGTTGCTCAGTTGTATGCTATCCGTGTTTCCTCATCGGTGAGAACATGCTGAATCAGAGTGGGCCACGGTTCTGACTCCCAGGTTTTTAACTGGAGATGGGTAGTAAGATATTTCTCCGGTATAGGATGAGTGCCTGCCACCACTTCAATATCATATTTTGCGGGAATGAAATTGAGGAAATCTGACAGATAGGGGCACGGTGGATATCCGACAATCAGCCCAGTGGCAAGGTGGATTACCTCGGCACCGTTCTTCTTCATTTCCTCCGGAGCATATTCAATGTTACCGCCCGGGCAGCCCCCGCATGTGGTGTAACCCACAAGTTCCACTTCCTGGTCTTTGTACATGGCAAAAGCCCCTTCGCGATTACGGAGGGACCGCAGGCACTTGCCTCCTGCGCATGTACGGTACCTGTCACAGATTATTATTCCTATTTTTTTCACTTCTGCTCCTTACTGTGCATCCGGATTGTAGTGGGGAGAAGATACGGCTGTGCCGCTTTCTCCGCCAGAGAGCGTTTTCAGCAGGTATCTCTCCCCGCCGGTTAAAATCATGCAAATCGATCTGGTCCAAAGTCGTTTGAACTTCAATCCGATAGTCTTACAAAATTCGGCTGTCATCCTTGCATTTCATGGAACATTCCTCCACATTTACAACCATGATGATAAAAAGAAGAATAACAGAAGCACTTGACCAAAGACTGAACGAAGTTCCGGCAGTGGTCTTGCTGGGAGCAAGACAGTCTGGTAAAACCACTCTTGCCTTGAAGATATCAGAAGGCAGGCCTTCGATATATCTTGATCTTGAATCTGAACTGGACCGAGCAAAACTATCTGAACCTGAGTTGTATCTTCAGGAACACACGAACAAACTGGTAATCATTGATGAGATTCATCGGGCTCCAGCCCTGTTCCCGGTTCTCAGAGGCATTATTGATCGAGCGAGACGAGAAGGGAATTCCAATGGTTTGTATCTTCTTCCTGGTTCCGCGGCACTTGAAATGCTGCACCAGTCCGCAGAAACCCTTGCCGGACGAGTAAGCTATTTTGAACTGAATCCTTTTAACATTATTGAAACAGAAGACCGTTCTAACAAAACCTGGATACGCGGTGGTTTTCCTGAAAGCTTTCTGGCAGATTCAGATTCCATCAGTCTAAGGTGGAGAACAGACTTTATTCGCTCATATCTGGAGAGAGATATATTACAGTTTGGTTCAAGAGTTCCCTCTGAGAGATTACGACGCTTCTGGATTATGCTTGCTCACAATCAGGGCGGAATACTTAACAAAGCCAACCTGGCTCGGAATATAGATGTTGACAACAAAACCGTATCAAAATACATCGACCTGCTGACTGATCTGCTTCTTGTCAGACAGTTGCAGCCCTGGTTTTCCAATACTGGCAAGCGAATTGTCAAGTCTCCAAAAGTTTATGTTCGTGACAGCGGTCTCGTCCACGCACTTCTATCTGTAAACAATCTTGAATCTCTTCTCTCACATCCGGTTCTTGGGATGAGCTGGGAAGGATTCGTAATTGAACAGATAGTCTCTCTGCTCCCGGATTTTGCAGAACCATTCTTCTACAGAACATCTTCCGGTGCTGAGATCGATCTAATACTGGTTTTCCCAAAAGGTAATAAATGGGCGATTGAAATAAAGAAAAGTCTCAAGCCAAAACTCTCAAAAGGTTTCTTCTACGCCTGTAATGATCTGAAGCCGGAGAAACAGTTTGTTGTTTATGCAGGATCTGAGAATTTTCCTCTGGATAAAGATACAGAAGTCATCTCTGTGTATTCAATGTGTCAAAAGATTGCTGGTCTAGCTTAACCCTTTTTCAGACTCATCAGGCGGTTGGAGCATAAGCTCCTTGTAGGTATCCGCAAGTACAGTTCGATCCCTCTGGGTTGTGAGGTTCAGAGGACCTGTGTGAAAAACATTCTTCGCGATCTTCAGCTGCTTCATTTTGTCAACTGCCAGTTTCATGATCAGTGTGTATATCTCAAGTCTGTCAGGATCTTCCGGTATCATTTTTTTCAGTTGACGCAGGGCTGCATCGTACTCCTTCTGCATTATTTTCGTTTGTGCAATGCTGAACATCAGATTGGCTTTATTGCTCATTTTTCTCGGAATAATGGCTGATCCTGCTTTCAGTGTCAGTAACTCTGTGAGAAGACGAATCAGCTGCAAAGAACCGAACACAAGAAGAAGAAAACCAAATAAAGACTTAGCGGTCAGAGGAACCATAAGCAGCAGACCCACAGTAAAAAGGGGAGTGAAATCAGTAATCTAACTGCAAGATGCTTCAGCACCAGTTTTGTGCCTTCCTGCATATCCGTTTCTATTCTGAAACAGTACAGTTCAACGCAGATAAATCAGTTTGAATATGATATAAGTAAATAATAACGGCAACAGGTTGTTAAAAGTGTTTTACTCCAGGCCGGAGCCTAGCTGAACAAGAAGTTTGTCCAGGTCTTTTTTTCTTGTCCAGGCATCGGCGAGTGGGTGACGGTTGATCACACCGTTCTGTACGCCGACCATGCATGGGGCAGCATTGTCCAGCAGGGCTTTTACAGCTCCGTAGCCCAGCTTTGTGGCAAGCATTCTGTCTGCTGCTGTGGGGCTTCCACCTCTTTGTACATGGCCAAGAACGGTAACATGACTTTTATAACCGGAGTGTTTCTCTATCTTTTCGGCTATTTCGTAGGCGTTGCCTTCCTCATCGCCTTCGGCGACAACCAGGATACTTGAAGTTCTGCCGTTTTCGTACCTTTCCGTGAGTTTGCGGCAGATCGCCGGTATATCTGTAACCGTTTCCGGAATCAGTATTTCCTCCGCACCGGCACCAATACCAACTTCAAGGGCAATGAAGCCTGCGTACCTGCCCATCACTTCAACTATGAAAAGACGGTCGTGGGCAGCGGCTGTGTCTCTTACCTTGTCTATTGCTTCAAGGGCTGTGTTCACTGCCGTGTCAAAACCTATTGTGAAATCACTTCCCCAGATATCGTTGTCTATCGTTGCAGGAGCACCGACAACCCGGATGC
>JAGGYZ010000186.1 GCA_021162285.1 Candidatus Fermentibacteraceae bacterium | reverse complement strand
GTCGCAGATGGGTTTTTCATTTTATACTAAGAGTGGCCTGAAAAGATATATTGAACGGTATTACAGCCTCCCTGATGATGAAATATCAATGAAGTTTGCAAAAGATCGAATGGGTTACATTACAGATTTCAGGGCAGAAAACATCCTGAAGCACCGGTTTCATAGGTTAACCGGAAGACCTGGCGATAGTTCTTCCCAAACTGATGTTCAATATCCTCTACTCAGGCCCCAAAGCGGTTTCGAAGAAATGTTTAGAGTTATTGAGAGATCCCTGAGTGAATATGGGTGTGCGATTTCAAAAAATGAGAAGATCGTAAGCCTGAAAAAACAAAAAAACTCATACTTAGTTACCACAAACAAGCGAAGCGATGAAGCATTTGACTTAGTTTTACTTGCTGCTCCACCACAAAGCATTATGGATTCATTCAGCGTAAGTAACCCTTGTAACTCCGTGGAGAGTTTTTCACTGTTATCTTTGTTCTTAAAGGGCAATGTAATGATTAATGGCGACATATTCTATAATTCATCACCATATGGCAAGTGGAAGCGGATGACCGTCTTTAACAGACTGTACGATGAAACGAGTGAGTTTGATCGATTTACGGTGGAATTTGTATTGGATAGCAATGCCCCGCAAACTACAATTCAAGAAGCATTTAAAGACTTTGTTGCTTCCAGTGAAAGGTTATTCATTTTGGATTCCAGTACAAAATTATGTGGTGGTGTTTATACGGAGAATGCTTACCCAAAGCTGACGATAGTGCAAGAACAGGATATTCAGTGTCAGCAGGAATTTCTTACCAATTCTGGTATTGCCAGTATTGGCAGGCAGGGAGAGTACAAATATTTCACCGGCAATGAGTGTGTTGTATCAGCTGTGGAGAAAATCCAACAAGCTGGTGGAGCGAAAGGGTGAATATATTTCCGGCTTCAAACTTCAAACCTGCTCACCAAATTGCTTCTCCGAGAAATTATGAAAAAGCGGGGATTGGTCGAGCAATCTCCGATAGCCTGGTTCCCCATGCAGAAATTATGCTGTTGTCTTCTGAACAGCATTCAGCAGAAAGGAGAGTCTTGGAACTCGGCAGGATCAAAACTGGTTCCGTGCACAGGAGGCATATCCGGTACGAAATGAATTAATCCCCTGTATCTGTAAGCAGATGAAGGGGTAGACCGTCGAGAAGAGGGTACAGAGAGTCAGGAGTGCCGGAGTCCGGTGCCAGGTCGGAAAACTCCATGAGCAGTTCGCAGAAGGTGTCACTGCTCCACAGCAGAATTTCATCAGGAGCAGCTTCCAGGCCTATTTCCGCGAAAAACTGACCAAGGGCAGCAGGGGAAGCTGCTGTGAGGGTGTTCTTCAACACAGTCAGTGTTGAATCCATGTCCGGTGGCGGGGCTGTAAAGAACCCCGCCAGCACAATCATTAACAGTACCAACTACTTGATCTCGTAGGAAATGGAAACGTTAAGGGTTACTGAGGAGTTCCCAGGTGAGATAGGGGGTGAATCGTAGTAGTAGTCTTCAGCATAGGCTCCTCCGCCGTAACCGTCGTAACCACCGTAGTAGTCTATCCACTCACTGATGCTTACAGGGTCGCCCAGTGAAACCCCAAGACCTTCAGCAAGTTGCTCGGCAGTTTCTTCAGCCTGAGCAATAGCAAGATCTCTTGCCTCGGCAATAAGTTCATCGCGGTTGCTTACTGTGAAGTTGATTCCGCCTATGGATGTTGCTCCGCCTCTTACAAGGGTAGCAAGAACTTCCCCGGCCCTGGTGATGTCTCTTACTTTTACAGAGAAAGAATGTGTAAGGTAAAAGAGGTTCTCACCGGTGTATTCGTAGGTGTTGTAGTTGTACTCTTCTTCCATGTAGAGATTGTAGCCTGTGGTCTCAATGTCTTCTTCAGCTATTCCCATCTCTACAGCAGCTGCGATTGCGCTCTCTGCAAGTTCTGATGCTTCGTCTACAGCCACTGCAGCATCGGCGTTTGAGACCTCTATGTTAAAACTGATCACTGCCATGTCCGCTACGCCTGTTGCTGTGCCAACTCCGGTTACACTAACAGTGGGCGGGTACGGTGCTGCACCGTTCTGCCCGGATAAATCGCCGCATCCTGCTGCCAGCAGTGCAACTGCTCCCAGAAAAAGTAGTACTCTCACGCCTTTACCTCACTCTCCTATGATTTTGACCATTACTCTCTTTCTTCTGCGGCCGTCAAATTCACCGTAGAAGATCTGTTCCCACGGGCCCACGTCAAGCTTTCCGCCGGTTACAGCAACAACAACCTCTCTGCCCATTATCTGTCTTTTGTGGTGGGCATCGCCGTTGTCTTCACCTGTCAGGTTGTGTCTGTACCTGGCAGGATCGTGTGGTGCCAGCTCCTCGAGCCACCTTCTGTAGTCGCTGTGAAGCCCTGGTTCGTCATCATTGATGAACACACTGGCTGTAATGTGCATGGCGTTTACGAGACACAGCCCTTCCAGTATACCGCTGGAACGCAGTTCTTCTTCCACATCCGGAGTAATGTTGATAAAACTGACCCGCTCCGGAGTGTTGAACCACAGGTATTTTGTGTGGAATTTCATTTCAACCTCCCTGTACGGATTATACAGCAAATATCAGGCAGACAGGGTACCGGCTCAGCTGACTGTGTACACCGAACAGCACAGAGGGTGCAGAGTTACTTC
>JAGGYZ010000080.1 GCA_021162285.1 Candidatus Fermentibacteraceae bacterium | reverse complement strand
CCACCGGGAACAAAGAACACAATATAGCCGGCCAGCCATGACAGAGGTGCTGCAGCCAGTGTGTTGGAAAAGCTTACATTTACCAGGCCTGCCCCCCTTAACAGCAGAAAAAGGGAGAAACCGCGCATTGTCCACAGCAGACTGTAGATCAGCGTTGCAGTGAGAGATGTTTTTAGCGAAGGAAGTTTTCCGGGATCAATGCCCTTTTTCCTGCACATCAGGCTCTGTACCGGATGAAGAAGGGGAAGCAGGAGAATGGCTGATGATGCTGCAATTGCTGCAGCTCTTACTCCGGGATGCTGGAAAATATCGGGGTTGACGATGGCTGGAACCATAACAACAAGACCAACTGCAGCCATGGTAAAAAACAGCTCGTACGCTGTTGTAGCAGCAGCCGGCCCCATTTTCATTCCCCTGGCTTTCAGGAAACCTGCTCTGCCTGCAAACAGCCATATCTTGCCTGGGATGTACCTTCCGAGCTGGCTTCCGTACCACGCTGCAAACATTTCCCCGGCGGGAACCCTGCAACCCATGGATCTGCTCACCAGAACCCAGCCTGAAGGTGTAAGGCCTAGAGAAATTACCATGAGTATTCCTGAAATTACAAGTTCTCCGGCGTTCAGGTCCCACTGGTACCTCTGAATCTCTTCAAGCCACCTTCCTCCGTTCTTCCAGATAACAACTGCAGCGATCCCTGCAAGCAGGAACAGAGCGACTCTTGAGATTAAAGCGAGCTTTTTGCCGGTCACAGAAACCCCTTTTCTCTGTACCAGTTTACAGCCTCGACAGCAGTGAGGCCGAACGGGCGTTTTGCAGTGAATCCTTTCTTATGTGCTTTGTCTGTGTTGCAGAACCTGTCCATACCGAAAAGGGTGTATCTGCTTTTTGAAAGGGCTTTAGGACACAGCGGTCCCAGTCTGAGTGTGATTCGGAAAACGAAATGGGGAACAGGGATAAGCCTCACAGTGTTACCAGTCGCTACCGATATGTACCGGGCAATCTGCTTTACCGTTAAAACATCCGGTCCGCCTATGTTGTAAATTCCTCTGTGCAGAATCTCTCCGGGAAAGCTCTTCAGAACAGCCTCAGCCACATCTCTCGCGTCTGTGGGTCTTGTCCTTGCACTGCCTGATCCAACCAGAGGGAACCAGCCTCTGCTTACCTGTCGGAAAAGGGGCAGCTTGTGCATGTCTCCTGGGCCGAAAACGAAGTCCGGTCTGAGAATTGTCAGTTTTGAACAACTGGCGATCAGTTGTTTTTCTGCTTCCACCTTGGTGGATTCATATTCGCCCATAGGGTCATACTTGTGGTTTTCCCTGGCATTTGCAACCAGGCCTGTTACACCGGGAGTGCTGAGATGGATCAGTGGTATTCCCGCTTTTTTGCACTCTTTACCAAGGGAAACAGCAAGCTGCACATTGGCAGCCGTGAGTTCCTGCAGTGTTGCCCCCTGACCGCCAAGTCTTCCTGCACAGTTTACCACAAGGTCTGTTTTTGAAGGCAGTTCCAGGAACGGTCCATCCTCGGAAAAACTGTGCGGGTAAACTGTGTGACCTGCTTTCTCAACAGCCATTTTCACATGTATTCCTATGAACCCCGTGGCTCCTGTTAGAAATACATTCATCGCACAGCCTCCAGAAGTTTTTCTGCATAGGAGTTCCATGAGAATTCCGAAGTCTTCACGGCGATTCTTTCTTCTGTGTTTTCGTTATCAGCAAGGGAAGAGCATTTCATAATGGCATCGGCAATACTGCGCGGTGTGACATTTTCAGCCACAACACCGGTAACACCGTCAGTTACCGTTTCCGGAAGTCCGCCTGCACTGGTAACAACCATGGGTTTCCGGAATGAAAGTGCTATCTGTGCTATTCCGCTCTGCGTGGCTCTTCTGTAGGGGAGTACAACAATGTCTGCTGCATTGAACCATGTTCCCACTTCATCATCCGGTACAAAAGAGTTGCTCCACAACAGCCTGGGGGAAACAAAACTCCGGTCAGTGTAGTTCTCACCGGCTGCGATTATTCTGTAGTTTTCCGGGAGAAGACTGCCTGCTTCAATAAGAATGTCCAGACCTTTGTACTCTCTGACAAGCCCGAAAAACAGAAGAGCCCTGTCCCCGGGTTTTAAGTTCAGTTTCTTCCTGGCCTCGTCCCTGGGAAGCCCGGTATTCAGGTACTGATCGTACACAGGGTGGAACAGCCTTAGAACTCTTCCACCGGTTTCGTATGCCTGTTTTTCAGTCTGTTTCGAGTGAACTACCAGCAAGTCCTGTTTGTTGTAGAACTTTCTGGACAGAATTCCTGCAAGCGGAAACGACTCGTGTGGTGCAATGTTGTGGCAGATGGCCACCGACTTTGTTTTTCGGGGGTTCACCGCTGTCAGACAGGGGGAAAAGAACGGGTGCCACCACTGGGATATTACCAGATCCGGCTTCATTCCGGCTATTGTCTGTCTGGTTTTCTTCCAGGAAAAAGGCTGGTACGAATGAACCAGTCCCTCTGCGCGGGAGAATCCTTCCTCAAACTGTGTTTTCCCGGGAAACAGAAAACCCGGATACAGGTGAGAGTAGTTTACCTGAGTAACCGTACAGTTCCGCTTTTCGAGAGCTGCACCAAGCATCATGCCGAACTGCGCAATTCCGCCTCTGTAAGGGGGAAAGGGGCTGATAAGTGCAATTCTCATTTTGTCTGTGAGGTAATTGTGTACGGTTTGCGGGGGTTGAAACGAAGAATCATCTCGCCCAGCAGCCCCATGGATATAAACTGGAAACCTGCCAGCATAAGAAACACACCCATGAGAAGAAGAGGTCTTTTGCCTATGGCTTCGCCGCCAAGCCACAGTACGGACAGGTAGATATTGATAACAAGGCCTGCAAAAGATAGGACAGTACCTATTCCACCGAAGAAGTGCAGTGGGCGGAAAGAATAACGGCCCAGGAACAGAACTGTAATCAAGTCTGTGTATCCACGGAAGAATCTTGCTATTCCGTACTTGCTGTACCCGTGTTTGCGGACTCTGTGGTTGACCGTCTTTTCTCCTACCTTAAAACCGTTTCTGAAGGCAAGAACCGGAGTGTATCTGTGCATTTCTCCGTAAAGATCGAGGGTTTTAGCAGCTGCACTTCTGTACACCTTCAATCCGCAGTTGAAGTCGTGGAGATGTATCCCGGTGGTCAGTCCTACGACGCCGTTGAACAGTTTTGAAGGCAGCCGTTTACCGGCAGGGTCATGGCGTACCTTTTTCCATCCGCTGACCAGGTCGAATCCGTCTTGTTCCATCAGTTCAATCATGGGAAGAATTTCTGCAGGATCGTCCTGCAGATCGGCATCAAGGGTGGCGATGAACTCCCCGTCTGCGTGATCGAACCCGGCTGCCAGAGCTGCAGCCTTCCCCCGGTTCACACCGAATCTGAGCCCTTTCAGAGGGTACCTGGTGGAAAGATCAGTTACAGTTTTCCACGTTTTGTCGCTGCTTCCATCATCAATGACTACAGAGTTCCACGCATGTTCTCCCAGGGCGCTGCCTATCTCCTGAAGAAGTTCGGGCAGGCTCTCCGCTTCGTTGTATGCCGGGATTACTACAGTGATCTGAACTTTGTTACCGGTACTCATGCAGGTTTATCTCCCCTCCGCCGACCTTCAAGTATGTGAAGTGGGAAATCCAGTCGCCAAGTGATGCGTGTAAAAGATCTCCGTGTTTTACAATGGAAGGGCAATGGGTGTGGCCTGTGATCACAAGTTCTGTGCCGTTTTCAGACTGGCTTGCCGCCCACTGCGAGAGGTACTCCGGAACCGAGTCTACCTGTTTGTGCAGTATTCTTCTGCTTGTGTTCGAAAACAGCCTGGCAATGCCTGTAGCCAGTGCAGGGTGCAGTGTCGAAAAAAGCAGCCTCGCCCAGGCTGACCGCATAACCGGCTTGATCAGCCGGTGGCCACTGTCCCCTTTCCCAAGACCATCTCCATGGGCCATCAGGGTTTTTCTGCCGTCTATTACAGCGTTAAAGGTTGTGGTGAAGATTATCTTCATTCCTGTTTCCGATGAAAGATGGTTTCCGCACCACCAGTCGTGATTGCCTGGAATAAAAAAGACTTTCCACCCGGAGTCAGACAGATTTCTGAGCAGACAAAGAATATCGGTGAACCCCAGTGGAATAACCGTGGAGT
>JAGGYZ010000206.1 GCA_021162285.1 Candidatus Fermentibacteraceae bacterium | reverse complement strand
GACCGGCATACTCCACTCCATGCATGTCAAGCTGGGTAACCGGCAGCCCGCCACTGCACAACTCCACTGGAACTGTTGAATCAATAAGCCCCTCTCCCACTACAACACCGCACGGGTGAGGCATCAGGTGGGAAGGCAGACCCTTCAGCAGCTCTGCCTGCTGCATCACCTTTGCCGGTAATGGTTGCTTCCATATCGGGTTCCATGGATTTCGTGACAGTTTCGCAAGCACATCTGTTTCGTCCCGGGACACTCCGCAGGCTGCAGCCGCAACTCTTACCGCCGACTTCGTTCTGTATGTAACTGTGGCAGAAACTGCTGCAGTTCTCTTGCCCCATTCCTTCAGAAACCAGTTGTAAACCTCGTCACGCCTGCTTCCGTCAATATCAAGATCAATATCCGGAGGATCGTCTCTCAGGCGATTGAAAAACCTGGAGAACGACAGCCCGTACCTGATGGGGCAGATGGCAGACAGGCCAAGAAGCCTTGAAACCAGACTGCCTGCCGCAGACCCCCTGGCAATTGCCATTATTCCGTGGCTCCGGCAGTAGGTGATTATTCTGTGAAAAACCAGAAAATACCCGCACAATCCCGCCCTGTTCAGCTGACGGAGCTCGTCTGTAAGCCTCTTTTCCGCAGCCTCACTTCTGCCGTAAATTCTCTTAAGTTCAGGGAAAAGCACTGTGCTCAGCTGTACACAGTCGTTACCGGTAATAACAGGTGGCCGGTACGAGCTCTTAACCGGAAGGGTAGAGACAAGTTCGCCCAATAGAAGATTGTTTTCCAGCGCAGCTGGAGCAGATTTCCACAACCTGGCAGAGTAAATGGGAAGGTGTTTTCTGCATGAAAACAGGGGTTGTTTGTTTACATGGGGTTCAGAAAGAAGTTCGTCTGATTTTCTTAGCATTGAATGGACCATGGAAGAATTTTCTCCTGCTAACATAGACGGAAAACAGGCAAGGGGTTTTACCCCTTCAGGGCAGTTCGGATCCGGCTGATCAGGAAGCACCGGTATGTAAATGAGCCCTTTCCAGCCGCTTTTTAGAACAGACTGTGCCTGCAACCTGTTTTTTACAATACAGAAAAGACGGCTGGAATCTGCAAAGGCCTGAAGATGATTTACCCGCTCTTCAATATGAACAGAAGTTACAAGCCTGCTTAACTGCCCCCACCCCGATGCAAGAGCTCCCACAACCAGAACACCGACAACTGTTTTGATCTCTGCACCGGCTACACCTTTGATACCGGCACCTGCTGCAGCTGCGGCAAAACGGTGTTGACCGTACACTCCTCCTGTGTCAGCCAGCATGGCACCACCAAAACCACACCTGGCCGCCTCTTCAACCAGAGATTCCGGCAGATCAGTGCCCCACGCAAAACTGTAAGCACTTTTTACCCAGAAAAGAGTTGGCTTTCTCATACATCAATACTAAACAAATGTTTACCATAGAACCAGGACGAAGTGGCAACTAAAGCTGATAAACGTTTTCTGCCACACGCCAGGAAGACGCTGAGCATGTATATTGTGGTTGAAGATTGTTCAGTATTAACACAGGAGGTCAGTGTGAAAAGTAATTTTGTAATATTTGCAGGTTTTCTTGCAGCAGCTTCAGCGGCTTTTCCGGTGCTGCCCGGAGCGGAAGCATCCGACAACAACCTTGAATCTGCAATTGAATGGCAGTCACCTCCTGAAGAACTACTGGATGTACTTTATGCACCTCAACTTCCATGGGTCTGGACGGCGCCGGGGGGAGAATACCTGCTGCTTGCTGACCCTGTACTTTACCCTTCTCTTGCTGAGCTTGCGGCGCCGATGCACAAACTGGCCGGTATCAGAGTCAATCCTGCACTCAACTGTATACACGGTCATCACGGAGGCACATCACCCCGGCTGGTTCAGGTAGAGGGTGGAGAAGTTACTTCCCTTAATTTACCTGATGGTGCTGAGGTTCACGATGTTGTGTTTACAGCCGACGGGAAGCATTTTGCTCTCACTGTGGCTCAAACAGATCACCTTGGTCTTTGGATTGGGTCATGGGAAGGCGACCTGTTTGAAATTGAGGGTACTGCCCTCAATCCCCTTCTTGGAACTGCTGTTCGCTGGCTTCCGGATCAGCAGCGTTTACTGGTGCTAAGGATTCCAGAGCGGGGACCGGCACCTGAGCCTCCGGTTATTCCACCAGGACCAATGGTAGCACAGGGAACAGGTGCCTCAGCACGATCCACATACGAAGCGCGGGACCTGCTTCAAACCGCCCATGACGATGACCTGTTTGATTACTACTGCAGAAGTGAACCGGTAATTATCGACCCCGCGGAAAACAGTGTAACTGTTATCGGTGACGAGGCACACTACTACAATCTGGAATTCTCTCCAGATGGAGAATACATTCTCGCGGAGCGTATTGTCGGCCCCTGGTCTCACCAGGTAGGCTGGTGGAGATTTGCCAGGGATATCGAAGTGTGGGATGCCGGGGGAAAACTGGTTGCAGGCGTTGTGTCTCTTCCCCTGGCTGATGAAGTTCCAGCCCATGGCGTACCTGTGGGGCCTCGCTCTGTAGCATGGCGTACTACAGCACCACACCAGCTTTTCTGGATGGAGGCGCTCGACGGTGGTGATCCCGTGGCAGAAGTACCTTACCGGGACAGACTCATGAAACTTGATGCACCTTTTACCGGTGAACCCGAGGAAATTTTCAGGGCTGAGCACCGGGCATGGAAGATGGCATGGGGTACCGAAGACGGCACGCTGGTGCTTGGCCAGTACCAGCGCATGCGCCGGTGGCGTTACATATGGATTCTGAATGTAGATGAAGGTACCGCACGCCTGTGGTATGACCGCAATGCAGGAGACAGGTATGGTGACCCTGGCAGTCCGGTTTTTCGTCAGCTGCCCAACGGTCAAAGGGTGATGCATCAGACGGGTGATGCTGTTTACTTCAGCGGAACCGGTGCCACAGAGCAGGGTGACCGGCCATTCCTGGATCTCAGAGACCTGAACTCCGGGGAAACACGGCGTCTGTTCCGCTCTGATCCAGAGCATTACCAGTACTTTGTGGCGTTCGCAGGTTCGGATAACCGCTTTGTACTGCGCTCCGAGTCCAGCGTGGAAGTACCCAACTACTACCTTGCCACACTGGGTGAGGAGATCGAAGCCGAAGAAGGTGAAGCAACCAGGGCACTAAGCCGTGTACCTGTCACAAGTTTTGAGGATCCTGTACCCCGTTTGAGAGAGATAGAAACACGCATAGTGCACTATCAGCGTGACGATGGCGTTCCTCTCAGCTTCCACCTGTACCTGCCGCCAGACTATCAGGAAGGTACACCACTGCCTACAGTTATAGATGCTTACCCGCGGGAGTACTCCAGCGCAGCCACTG
>JAGGYZ010000185.1 GCA_021162285.1 Candidatus Fermentibacteraceae bacterium | reverse complement strand
TATTCACCTCACTGGAGATCAGCAGGCTGACCATGTACACGATCACAATCATGATCACCATCACCACGAACACATTCATGAGACGGAACAGGAGAGCAAAGCCACACGGGAGATAGTGCTTGAATCCCGCGTACTTGCCAGAAACGATCAGTTCGCCGAGAAGAACAGAGCTTTTCTGAAACAGCAGGGCTGTGTGGCGGTAAACTTCATCTCATCGCCGGGTTCAGGCAAAACCTATCTGCTGGAGAAAACCCTCGAAGGGCTTCGGGGCAGAGTGAAGTGTGCTGTTATAGCAGGAGACCAGCAGACAGACAACGACGCGCTTAGACTGCAGGAAAAAGGAGCACCGGTTGTTCAGATAGAAACCGGAAGTTCCTGTCATCTGAATGCAGAGCAGATAGGTGAAACACTGGAGCAGGTTCTGGAAGAAGACACAGAACTCCTTTTCATTGAGAATGTGGGGAACCTGGTGTGTCCAGCAGCGTTTGATCTCGGGGAAAGCATCAAAGTCGCTCTTCTGTCGGTAACAGAGGGTGAGGATAAGCCCCTGAAGTACCCGGTGATATTTCATGACGCGGCGGCAAGTGTGATAACCAAGACCGATCTTATCGAACATCTTGATGTGGATATGAGCAGGTACAGAGACTCACTGAACAAAATACAACCTGGTGGCAGAATCTTTGAATTGTCTGCTCTAACCGGTACGGGAATGGAAGACTGGCTCGACTATCTGGAGAGTCTTGTCCGCTGAAGGTGTGTTCCTGTAAGCCATGATTTACATTCCGAAGCAGCAGAGACACAGATACAGGCCGGAGCTTCAGTTTGTATTTTGAAAACAACTTCCAGCTGATTTCTCAGGTGATCAAGAGCGATATCTAATTCCGATTTGACGGTGTTTGTATACTGAGAAAACGGTGTATTCCTCCGGTTGCATAGAAAGCACTCATTTTCCAGAAGACAGTTCATGGTCGCAGACCGCACATTGGACAGGAACAGAAGTTAGATAAAAACAGACAGAACCGATATTATTTTTTATGATTTTACACTGGTGGTAGTTTCTCTCCTGTATCTGTTCTTTTTTTTCGGTTTACCGATTTATGGTGATGCCTGTGGTTGCGGGTACAATTATGCAAACTGGATAGTGGACAACGGGTTTCCGCTTATTCCATCCGGTATCGGCAGAGGTGAAACTGCAGGTGGTCACACAGCTTTCTATTTCTGGATGTGGGCAGTAGCGATGAGGTTTTTCGGAAACACAGTGGAAACCGCTCATCTTCTTCCTGCCCTGTTTTCCATGTTTGCTGTTGCAGGAACATACAAACTGGGGCGGGAACTCGTCGGAAAAGCAATGGGAATTGCTGGTGGAATAAGCGGAACCTCTTCTGGTTATGCGAGATGCTGGAAGCTGGACACAGGAGCAAAAGCTGACAGTTATGCAGCAAGTGCGGCCATGAGGTTCAGCAACTGTGAGTTAGGGTATGTAGACTCAAGTTTGACGGTAATTGACATCAACAGAATTCCACTGGCTCTTGAACAGAAGGATTACGTAATAGTAGTTCCACCACTTTTCCCGTGTGGTGATGATGGAGAAGCAGCCATGAGTCGTTTTACAGAAAATATCAGTAGCGAATACAGTCTGGAACTCAGCAGGGTTATTTCCAGAGGGCCATTCTATGCTGAATGCTGCATTCTTCACTGGAACCAGCTTGATAATCAGTGAATAAAGACTCTCTCTCAGACACCTGCGAAGCCGTAGCCCATCCGTTCCGGTAATATTATATTCGTGCGTGGTTCGAGCTCTTTGACAGGTATCTGATTTGTATGTATATGCATAAAATATATAAAGTTACAGGAGGTAATCGTGGCCAGGAACTATGGTGTAAATTTTGTTATTGTGTTGCTGATTTTGGTATTCTCATCCTGCATCGATTCGCAGGATAACTGGGTAGTAAGCAGATCCCAGATTGGTTCGCAGCGTAATGTAATCCTTATTATTCTGGATACTTTAAGAGCTGATCACCTCTCCTGTTACGGTTACTACCGCAACACTTCTCCCTCCATAGATAGCCTCGCTGCGGAAGGAACAATGTGGGCTAATGCCCAGGCTCAAGCCCCATGGACACTCCCCGCTCACGCAACCATCTGGACAGGTCTCAGTGTAGAATCACACGGAACCAACAACCCTCTGGCTGTTTATGCAGATGATGACGAGGTTGTGAAACTTATCTACACACTTGACAGTAATCTTCCCACCATGCCCGAACTATTCAGTGAAGCTGGTTTTTCCACGCGCGGTATAGCAAACTTCACCATTCTCAGCGAGGTGTACGGTTTTGATTCCGGTTTTGACGAATACTCCTGTCACCCTGATGGAGAAGGCAGAGCGGGAATCTCAGTGGATTCTCTTATTCTATGGCTTGATGATCATTCAGACGAAAATTTCTTTTGTATGATGCATCTGTACGACATACATTCCCCTTACAATCCACCTGTTCCTTACAACACCGCATACCAGGATGATTCTGAAACTGAATACTTTGACTGGGAGATTGATGGCAGTGATATTTTAAATGAAGACGGCAGGGATCTCGCAATAGACCTGTATGACGGAGAGATCAAATGGGTGGATGACAACCTGGGCAGGCTGTTTGGCTGGCTTAGGGAAAATCATCTGGAGGGAGAGACTCTTGTTGTTATAATGGCCGATCACGGTGAAGAATTTCTTGAACATGGCTGGGTGCTGCACGGTTCTACCCTCTATCAGGAAGTACTGAGAGTTCCACTCATAATGTCAGGTCCAGGTGTAGAGAAAAATGTGATAGACTCAACATTTGTAGGTCAGTTTGACGTGCTTCCAACTCTGTTGACATGGGCAGGCGTGGAGCATACATGCAATTTTGATGGAACAGATATTTTGAATGGTTTTAACGAAGACAGGGTGATTCCATCCAGTGGAACATCAAACTTAAGTTGGAGAGAGTCCCGATACAAGGCAACAACTGTTCATGGCTATCTGAAAACCCTGATGTCCGGCGATCTGGAAGAATTTGTAACCTATGATCTTTTCACTGATCCATCCGAGCAACACCCGCTCCCGGGAGATTCAGCGGGTATTGAAGAGGTTCTTTACTACTGGGCATCTCCGCAGATAGGAACACCCGGGTTTGCTCATACCGATGAAAGAACTGAGCAGATTCTTCATGATCTGGGGTACATCTAGAGCTGTTTAATGTCTGTTTCTCCTCCAACCTGATAAAAGGAAAGGATTCTTCTGCCCGGATCGGATTCAGTGTCTATTCCCGCACAGTGTGGTTCCATTATTCCCCAGCGTATTAATGCCTGGGTATTGACAAAACAGGTACTGGAACTGGTAGAGTTTTGCTTTGCTGCAGGTAAGCTGACTGTTTCAGTTGTGACCCTGGTGGAACCAGACTGAGGGGATACAGGGTTTGAGCTACAACCCGATTTCCAATATCGCTGTTTTCCTGTTTTCTGACTTAGCAATCTGTTTTTCCCTGAGAAGGTGGAAGTTGCTGCCTAAAAAATTCAGAACATGTTTGATGTTTCTTATCTGTGAAACAACCGGGCAAACTCTGGTTTGTATATTGATTTGTTTGAAGTTGGG
>JAGGYZ010000172.1 GCA_021162285.1 Candidatus Fermentibacteraceae bacterium | reverse complement strand
GTAATTATTCTGTGAAAAACCAGAAAATACCCGCACAATCCCGCCCTGTTCAACTGACGGAGCTCGTCTGTAAGCCTCTTTTCCGCAGCCTCACTTCTGCCGTAGGCTTTTTTCAACTCGGGCAACAGAATTTTTCTGAGCTGCATGCAGTCATCTTTCGACAACACCGGTGGTCTGTAGGAGCTTTCAGCCGGAAGAGTAGTTACAAGCTCACCCAGCCGAAGGTTGTTTTCCAGAGCAAAGGGAGCGGAATTCCATAATTCAGGTGTATAAACTGGAAGCTGCTTCCGGCAGGAAAACACAGGCTCTGTTCGAACATGAGGTTCCGGAAGCAGTTCGTCAGACTTCCTGAGAATTGAATGCACCTGAGGGGAGCTTTGTTTAACGTACATCGACGGGTAACAGGCAATGGGAAGAATCCCTGAAGGACAGACCGGATCAGACTCACCTGGCAGAACAGGAATGTAAACAGGTCCCTTCCATCCCCCTGCTTTAGCCTGTATTCCCTGCAGAGGGTTCTTCGCAATACAGAAAAGCTGGTCTGAGTCTGCGAAGGCTTCCAGATGGCTAACCCTTTGTTCCAGATGAACAGAAGTTACAAGCCTGCTTAACTGCCCCCACCCCGATGCAAGAGCTCCCACAACCAGAACACCGACAACTGTTTTGATCTCTGCACCGGCTACACCTTTGATACCGGCATCTGCTGCAGCTGCGGCAAAACGGTGTTGACCGTACACTCCTCCTGTGTCAGCCAGCATGGCACCACCAAAACCACACCTGGCTGCCTCTTCAACCAGAGATTCCGGCAGGTCAGTGCCCCACGCAAAGCTGTATGCGCTTTTAACCCAGAAAAGTACAGGTTTTCTCATCTCACTATACTAAACAAATGTTTACCATAAAACCAGAACCGAGTTACAGCTGAAGCTGATAAACGTTTTCTGCCACACGCCATGAAGACGCTTAGCATGTATATTGTGGTTGAAGATTGTTCAGTATTTAAACAGGAGGTCAGCGTGAAGAGTAATTTTGTAATATTTGCAGGTTTTCTTGCAGCAGCTTCAGCGGCTTTTCCGGTGCTGCCCGGAGCGGAAGCATCCGACAACAACCTTGAATCTGCGATTGAATGGCAGTCGCCTCCTGAAGAACTACTGGATATACTTTATGCACCTCAACTTCCATGGGTCTGGACGGCGCCGGGAGGAGAATACCTGCTGCTGGCTGACCCTGTACCTTACCCTTCTCTTGCTGAGCTTGCTGCACCAGTGCACAAGCTGGCCGGTATCAGGGTCAATCCTGCACTCAACTGCATACACGGTCGTCACGGAGGCACGTCCCTGCGGCTGGTTCAGGTAGATGGTGGAGAAGTTACTTCCCTGGATTTACCTGATGACGCTGAGGTTCACAGTGTTGTGTTTACCGCCGACGGGAAGCATTTTGCTCTCACTGTGGCTCAAACAGATCACCTTGGTCTATGGATTGGCTCATGGGAAGGCGACCTGTTTGAAATTGAGGGTGTTGCTCTCAATCCCCTTCTTGGAACTGCTGTCCGCTGGCTTCCGGATCAGCAGCGTTTACTGGTGCTGAGGATTCCAGAACGGGGACCGGCACCCGAGCCTCCGGTTATTCCGGTGGGACCGATGGTAACACAAGGGGCAGGTGGTTCAGCGCGATCCACATACGAAGCGCGGGACCTGCTTCAAACCGCCCACGACGATGATCTGTTCGATTACTACTGCAGGAGTGAACCGGTAATTATCGACCCTGCAGAAAACAGTGTAACTGTTATTGGTGACGAGGCACACTTCTACAATGTAGAATTCTCTCCAGATGGAGAATACATTCTTGCAGAGCGTCTTGCCGGCCCCTGGTCTCACCAGGTAGGCTGGTGGAGATTTGCCAGGGAGATCGAAGTGTGGGATGCCGGGGGAAAACTGGTTGCAGGCGTTGCGTCTCTTCCCCTTGCTGATGAAGTTCCAGCCCATGGCGTACCTGTGGGACCTCGCTCTGTAGCATGGCGTGCTACAGCACCGCACGAACTTTTCTGGCTTGAGGCTCTCGACGGTGGTGATCCCGTGGCAGAAGTGCCTTACAGAGACAGACTCATGAAACTCGACGCACCGTTTACCGGTGAGCCCGAGGAAATTTACCGGGCTGAACACCGGGCACGGAAGATGGCATGGGGCACTGAAGACGGCACGCTGGTACTTGGCCAGTACGAACGCATGCGCCGGTGGCTTTACGTGTGGGTCCTTGATGTAGATGAAGGTACCGCACGCCTGTGGTATGACCTCGATGCAGGAGACCGGTACGGTGACCCAGGCAGTCCGGTTTTCCGCCGGCTGCCCAACGGTCAAAAGGTAATGCATCAAACTGGTAATGCTGTTTATTTCAGCGGAACCGGTGCCACAGAACAGGGTGACCGGCCATTCCTGGATCTGAGAGACCTGAACTCCGGGGAAACCCGCCGTCTGTTCCGCTGTGATCCAGAGCACTACCAGTATTTTGTGGCGTTTGCCGGCTCTGACAACCGCTTTGTTTTGCGCTCCGAGTCCAGCGTGGAAGTACCCAACTACTACCTCGCCACACTGGGTGAAGAGATCGAAGCTGAAGAAGGTGAAGCAACCAGGGCACTAACCCGCGTACCTGTCACAAGCTTTGAGGATCCTGTACCCCAGTTGAGAGAGATAGAAACGCGCATAGTACACTATCAGCGTGACGATGGCGTTCCTCTCAGCTTCCACCTGTACCTGCCGCCAGACTATCAGGAAGGTACACCACTGCCTACAGTTATAGATGCTTACCCGCGGGAGTACTCCAGCGCAGCCACTG
>JAGGYZ010000339.1 GCA_021162285.1 Candidatus Fermentibacteraceae bacterium | reverse complement strand
CAACAAGACTGAACCTGGTGTCAGGCATTGAGCGTATAAGACGTCTGATCTCTATTGCAGCTCTTCCGAGCCTGGACGGTGCCTCATCGTCGCACCACATAGACCTGGATACATCAAGAGCTATCACCACATTTTCCCCTCCCCGGGGAATGTAAGCTGGGGAAATTCCCCACACAGGTCCAGCCGCGGAAAGAGCAAGAAAAATAATCGCAACTGAAAACAAAACAGTGGACAATTTATGCTGGGCAGGAGGTGTAATTCCCATTCTTTCCCACAGCACCGGGCGTACGAACCTTCTCAGTCTTTTCTCGTCGCTGCGGAACCAGATCTGCCGCATCCACCAGTAAAGAGGACCGAGAAGTGCAAGAACAATCATCACAGGTCTCTGGAATTCCATTACTGCCCCCCTCCTGTGATACGGAACGCTTTCCATCTTGAGTATTCTCCAACCGCAAGAAGAAAAAGTCCCCAGATAAGCCATCCCAGGTAGTGGTCTCTGTACACAAACAGCCCTCGCTCAGGAAGAGTGGAAGCTTCAAGGGAGTCTATGGAGGCGTAAACGCTTTCAAGATCGTCTTTGTTGTACACATTGAACAGCCTGCCATTGTTTATTTCAGCAATGGCGGAAAGAGTTTCCCTGTCCACCTCATAACCGCTGTCTGCCCTGCCGATGGCTACTGTATAAACTGCAATACTGTCTCCATGCAGGATGTTAACTGCCTGTGCTACTGTTATTGGATCAACCACACCTGCAGTTTCCACGCCATCAGACAAAAGAACAATAACCCTTCTGTCTGTACTTGATGAACCAAGCCCTCTGGCAGCAGAGGCAAGCCCGGAACCTATTGCTGTACCGTCTGTGAGAAAGCCAAGATCGGCATTGGAAATGAATCTTAGAAGAGTCGAATGATCGAATGTAGGAGGACATATTGTGATAGGCTCGGCGGCATAAAGAACAAGACCTATTCTGTCATTGGGTCTGTTGTCTATGAATTCTTCAGCTGCGTCCTTGGCTGCTTCAAGTCTGTTGGGATTGTAGTCTTCCGCAAGCATGCTCGTAGAAACATCAAGGGCTATGACAATGTCTACCCCTTCACCTGCGTCAGGAAGCCTTTCAAAGCCGGTCTGTGGCCGTGCAAGCGCAATGAACAGCAGCAGCAGCCCTGTCCACGGTACAAATTCCGTAAAAAACCTTCCTGAAGCAACAGTTGGTGTACCCATGAACGGACCGGTAAACACGGCCCCTCTTTCTGTGTGAGTTGAGTGCTTTCTGAGAAATGCAGCAACGATCAGCACCACAGGATACAGCAGGAGAACCTGCCAGAGAGCGAATCTTATCATCTCGACCACTCCCTTCTGATCTCTGCAAGTTTTCTTATGAATCCGGCAGCACGCTCCCGGGAGCTGCCCCAGTCTGCAAATCTCTGAAGAGTGGTCTCCCTTACAAGAGGTGCAGATTTCTCGAGGAACTTTCTGCCGTCGCCGGTTGATGCAAGCGTTCTGGATATCTGACCAAGGGTAAGAGCCCTGTTTACAATACCGAACCTTCCAGCAACAGTGGTTCTGTACTGGGCATCAACCTCTGTATAGAGTTCTGCCCAGTGGCCGTGAATGAAGTTCTCAGTTTCAAGCAGATCAAGGGCTTCCTTTTCCGCAGCTTTACCTCGGGGAATGTGAACTTCCGGTCTCAGCTCTTCATCCTGGGCCTTGTGTTTCCGTTTGAGCAGAATCAGAACTGCAGCCGCAACAATCACAACTCCCGCAATAACCGGCAGCCACGGGAAGCCTGGAGGCGTGCCCCATACAAGCCAGAATGACATATTCCTGGCGTAGTCTTCCGGGAGACCCGGTGGAATATTCATGTAACAGGGAAATGGTGGAAGGGATGGAAACATCAGGGAGTCAGGGAACCAGCCACCGACAGCAATATGAGGAGGATTAAGCAGCAGAGTATCACCTGTATCGTTCCAGGCTGTTAAAATCGGAAGCGGAAGAGTATCTGCGAAAGAAAGTGGTACTATCTCAAAAACACCGCTGTCCGATTCAAGAACACTAAACATATCGCATGACTCAAGCTCTTGATACAGATATCCCTCCGGAACAGAGTAGTCTACCGTTACCGGGACTCCTGGACTTGCATCAGACACTGCGAGAAGAAGAAGCATACAAAACATCAGTGAGCTCTCCTTCTCTTTCTCAGGTAGAAAAATCTTCTTAAAGGCAGAATCAGATCGTCTGCAGTGGAAATACTTACCACATCCAGCTTTGTGCGTTTACACAACGACTCTCTGCCTGCTGTCTCTTCCTGAACCTTCTGTGCAAATGCCTTCTGCCACGCTGGGGATGATGTATTTACAACAGATTCTTTTCCTGATTCCGGATCACGAAACCTGATTTTACCCACATCAGGTACACGAAGCTCTCGAGGGTCAAATACATGGATACCAACCATATCGTGCTTTTTTGAAAAGACCTTCAGCTGCCTCTCCCCTTTCGAACCAAACCTGAAATCGCTTACAAGAAAGATCAGAGCTCTTTTTTTGAGAACTCTTCCCAGAAATTTCAATGCATTTTCAACATCTGCTTTTTCGCGCCGGTCACCTGTCTCAATAACCTTTCTGATAATGGCCAGAGAGTGGGCTCTTCCCTTATCCGGAGGCATGTAACCGTGAATGCTGCTGCCGTATGTAAGCAGCCCAACCCTGTCGTTGGTTCTTGCCGCAGAGAGAGCAAGTACCGCTGCAGTTTCAGCAACTCTGTCAGCTTTTGTAATGTTTACCGAACCAAAATTCAGACTGCCGGAAACATCCACAACAAGCATTACAAGAAGCTCCCGCTCCTCTGTCAGTATTTTAACAAACGGCGTGTTGGAGCGGGCGGTAACATTCCAGTCTATCATTCTGGGATCATCGCCTTCAACATAGGCTCTGTAGTCGGAAAACTCCATACCCTGCCCGCGGAAAACAGACCGATAGTCTCCGCTTGCAAGCTGGTCCACCAGTTTCCTGGTGTGAATTTCAATTCTCTGTACTCTGCGAAACAGACTGTGAGCAGTTTCCATTGAAGCTACCTTCTGGTTACGGGAACCTTGTCGAGGATGCTTGAGAGCATCTCCTCGACGGTAACCTCTTCGGCCTCTGCCTCAAAGGATCTCATTATTCTGTGACGCAGGACATCAGGAGCAACTTCCTTCACCAGGTCTGGAGTAACGAAAGCCTGACCGGTGAGCAGAGCTCTCGACCTTGCTGCGGCAAGAATAGAGAGCGATCCTCTGGGGCTTGCCCCAACTGTAATAAGGTCTTCCAGGTCCCGGAGCCGGTGCAGTTTGGGATGCCTGGTCGCGTCTACAATGCGAACCACATAGTCGAGAATGTCATCTTCAACCAGTATTCTTTTAGAGAGATTCTGCAGTTCAAGAAGTCTCTCCGGTGTAAGAACTGGAGAAGCTGAAGGCCTGTTCGTGCCTCCCATCCTTTTGAGTATCTCTATTTCCTCATCCGGTGTGGGATAGGTGATTATCAGTTTCATCATGAAACGGTCTATCTGAGCTTCCGGCAGAGGATATGTTCCCTCCTGCTCGATGGGGTTCTGTGTTGCCATTACGAAGAACGGTTCGGGAAGTTTGTGAGTTGTTCCACCAAAGGTTACCTGCCGTTCCTCCATTGCTTCAAGAAGAGCACTCTGAACCTTTGCCGGAGCTCTGTTAATTTCATCTGCAAGAATCATCTGTGCAAATATCGGTCCCATTCGTTCTACGAATGTTCCCTTCATGGGCTGGTATATCATTGTACCGGTTATATCTGCAGGCAGAATGTCCGGTGTGAACTGAATACGGCTGAAATCTGCATTCAGGCACTTCGACAGTGTGCTGGCTGCAAGCGTTTTTGCAAGACCGGGCACACCTTCGATCAGTACATGCCCGTTTGAAAGCAGTGCAGTCATCAGACCTATTCTGAACTCTTCCTGCCCGACTACCACAGATGAGAACTGTTTTCTTATCTCTTCCAGCAGTTCGGTAGCTTCAATAACCTCTTTTTCTATAAGCTCAACTCTTTCTCTTGCCATTACAAATCCTCCCGCGCTGTATGAAGTATGGTTCTTATTTTTTCTTCGTACTCTTTCAGCTGATCAATTGTTCCAGCCTCAAAACGCATAACAAGCACCGGTTGAGTATTGGATGCTCTCAGAAGTCCCCAACCGTTGTTGAACTCCACTCTTACGCCGTCTGTATCGTTTACGGAGTAGTTCCGTTTCAAAAGAAGCTGCTTTACTTTTTCCACAAGAACAAACTTTACAGAATCTTCACACTCTTCCCTGATCTCAGGCGTGGCCATAACTGGCGGGAGGTGGGCCGTAAGTGAAGATACAGGGGCTTCAGCTTTTTCCGCTATCTCCAGAAAACGCAGTGCTGCGTAAAGAGCATCATCGTAACCGTAATACCTGTCTCTGAAGAAAATGTGACCGCTCATTTCACCTGCAAGAAGGGCGTTCTCCCTTTGCATTCCCTCCTTGATTATTGAATGGCCAGTGGGAAACATCAGAGCTCTGCCTCCAAGAGATTTCACCTGTGAAAAGAAAACACTTGAAGCTTTGACTTCACTGATAACAGTTGCACCTGGATTGTCTGCCAGCAGGGCTTCGGCCAGCACACACAGTATTCTGTCACCGAAAATGACCTGGCCTTTTTCATCAACTATTCCCAGCCTGTCTGCATCACCGTCAAACGCTATTCCAAGGTCGCACTCTTCCCTGATCACAGTTTCCTGAAGATCTTTAAGATTGCTCACAACTGTAGGATCGGGGTGATGGTTCGGGAAAGATCCATCAGGGTCACAAAACAGCGGTACAACTCT
>JAGGYZ010000071.1 GCA_021162285.1 Candidatus Fermentibacteraceae bacterium | reverse complement strand
CGAGCTCGTATGTATCAGGATAGACCAGCGTAACCCTGGAACCGTCTGTTCCGGCATACGCATTGTACTCAAGGCCTATATACTGCTGTGGTCGATCAACTTCACTCAACGCACCTGAAGCCGTACGATCTCTCAGATCCAGAAAGAAACCTCCTGAGATACCGGATTGCTGAACAACCCACCTGTTCTTGTCTGGCTGACAGCAAGATCCAAAGCCATTTTTCTGGCAAGAGCCTCATCTGTGTTCTTCAAATACCCAAGCCTCCACAAAACACCCCACCTGACAGAATCCACTGGAAAACCCCTGCGTTTAAGCAGACCTGTCCAGTTACCGCTTACGCTGTCTTCGTAATCCCGGATAACTATTCCAACCCACTGAAGCTCAGAATCCTCTGCTGTCAGAACAGTACCTTCTTCTGCAAAGATCCAGGTCTGCTTGTTGGGATTAACAATATCGGTAAAGTGGTCCACAACCTCAGAAATCGTTTTCCTTCCGCCCTCTGCAGTTTCGAACTCCCAGAGATCGTACCTGTGTATCTTAAGCGGAGGCATTTGAAGCCGCATGGCTTTCACAGTGTTAAGGGCAGTAACAGCAGCAGGATCAGGGGTAATCAGCCTTACTGCAATCTGTACTTTTTCCATTATTTCACCCCCAGATACTTTGCCAGCCCCTTAAAAATTATCGCTCCTGGGCCAGGTTGTTCCTCTATGTCTTTCAGGGATGAGTTTCTTCTTTTGTCCCCCCAGAAACCCTGCATATCCGGTGGAACCTGCCACAGATGGTAACTTCGTTCCGGATGGGGCATCATTGCAAGAACATTGCCTTCCGCATTCATAAGAGCGGCAATGTTCAGAACAGACCCGTTGGGATTGTCCGGCCAGCCATCTGCAGCAGAACCGTCTGGTGTACAGTAGGTCAGGCCGATGTGGCTCTTCACTTTGTCCATATCCTCTTCCCGGAAAACAAACCTTCCCTCGGCATGTGCGATCGGCAGAGGAAAAGCATCTCCCTCGAGAGCGGAGAGCCATGGGCATTTCGCCACAGCCTCTTTTCCCGGTTTCAGATAGACCCACCGTGAAAGGTAGCCGCTTCTGCCCGGTGCCAGATTCCCTGCAAGAGCTCCCTGGACGGATCCGGGTTTCCAACCGGGAACCAGACCGCTTTCAATCAGTACCTGAGCACCGTTGCATATACCTAGAACCGGTTTACCGTTCATTGCTTCTTCAAAAACAAAATCCATGATATTTTCCCTGGAAGCTATTACTCCAGCTCTGATTCGGTCCTGGAAAGAAAACCCGCCGGGAAGCACATAGGCATCAGCTTTGTTGTCTGAAAGCCTTCCAATTTCATTCCAGTTGTAAATTCTGGAATCTATTCCGGAATTCCTGAGTACCCGGGCTGTTTCAAACTCGCAGTTTGATCCGGGAAACCTTATTACAGCAGCACATGGCATCAGACACCCTCCTCTCTCCAGATAACTGAGGCAAGCTTGTCTGACCACTGTTTCCGCAGAGAGTTCAGATCAACCTCCCAGCCGTTACCGGAAACGGAACAGCCAGCTGAAACCCTGCCCGCCACTGAAACAAATTCAGGAAGTGTAACATTTTCAACGAAATCGGGATCAACTTCCATAAGGTATCCAGGGGTCTCGGAAAACAGAGTTACAGGATTTGAGTCAAGTGAGAATTGTATTCCGAGAGTTCTGCTGGCAAGAGCCATTTCAGCAGCTGCTACAGCAAGACCTCCACCACTGATATCATGTACAGAACGGGCTTTCCCGTCGTGAATGACCCCAAGAACCCAGTCGGCCATTTTCTTTTCAAGAGAACCTCGGAACACGGGAACTGTTCCGCCATGATGACCAAGACACGTCCGATAGAACAGGCTTCCTCCCAGTTCATCTTTTCTGGTTCCAACCAGAAGAACAGCATTTCCCTGCTTTCGAAGAACAATATCGGTTGCCTTCCTGTGATCATGGATTTTTCCGAAAACCGCCACAATGGGAGAAGGAGGAATAGACTTACCGCCTTTGGACTGGTTGTAAAAGCTGACATTACCGGAAACAACAGGCAGAGGATAATCGCCTCCGCTGAATCCCAGTGCATTGCAGGCCTCGGTAATACCGGTCACTGCCTGTTTGAACTGCCAGAAAGCTTCAGGATCTTCCGGACTGCCGAAGTTCAAGCAGTCTGTGGCACAGATAGGAGTAGCTCCTGTTGCAACAACATTCCTTACAGCCTCACCTACAGAATGAGCCCCTCCAAGGAAAGGATCAAGCTCTCCGTACCAGGGATTGCCGTCTCCACTGACTGCCAGACCCGCCCTGGAACCCTCAACCGGCACCGAAACACATGAGTCCGCCTCTCCCGGTCGAAATCTGGTAACACCCTGCACCTCTGAATCGTAGTAAGACCAGATATGATTTCTGCTGCATCCGGAAAGGGAAGTAAGTATTTTCGTGAGGTTTTCTCTGGGATTGCAGGGTCTTTCTGCAGGTTCAGGAGCCCCGCAGTTAACCGCATGTTCTTTCCGCTGGTAAACAACACCTTCAGTGATGTAGTTGATAGGTGTGGCAGCTGCATTCTGTCCACGACACACTACATTGTACACTGGTTTGGAATTGAACTTTCCGATAACCGCCGCCCTGCAGTTAGGGAAGAGCCTGGGAAGCTCGAACCTGTCATTGTACACCGAAAGAACTTCATCAACCACTGCAGCCGGAACTGCCAGCCCGTACCTCTCCTGGGTTTCACTGCAGGCAATAACCTCCGGTGGAAGATTTTCCATTGATACCGGCACAGCATCAAGATCCACATCAATACCCAGACCGCCATGGGCAGCAAGCTCACTGGTTACGCATGCAATACCTCCAGCACCAAGATCTTTAAATCCAAACTTTATATCTTTGCCAAACAGCAGATCGAGAACTGCCTGATTCGCTTCTGACAACACTCTTTTCAGAAACGGGTCTGCAACCTGAACTGACCCGATACCCTGTTCGCCGTCAAGGTCCGCACTGGCAAATGTTGCACCGCCGAAACCTGTGCTGTCGGTGGGTTTGCCTGTAAGAATAAGAACATACGGCTCCCTGTGAGCTTCTTCAGGAACAAAACTGTGCACGATCCTGTCGTGCGGAACCATTCCAAAAGCAACAACATTTACGAGACAGTTGTCATCGTATCCAGGGTGAAATTCAGTATCACCACCCATATTGGGCACACCGAGAGCGTTGCCGTACTTCCAGATCCCCTCTACAACTCCCCGTACAATTCCCCTGGTTGTTTCACCTTTTTTCCCCAGCGGATCACCGAACCTGAGAAGATCCATTGAACCGGTTACCCTTGCACCCATACAGTAAACATCCCTGACTATACCGCCTATACCGGTTGCCGCTCCTTCAACTGGAAGAACCTGCGATGGGTGATTGTGGCTTTCATGTGCCACCACCAGATCCCATTCCACCCCGTCGTGGTTACAGAAACTCACAACGCCTGCATCCTCACCTGGACCGATAACAACACCGGGCGAATCTGTTGGCAGAGTTTTGAGTACGGGTTTTGAACTCTTGTATGAACAGTGCTCGCTCCACATGGTATCAAACAGATGAAACTCCAGAGGAGTTGGCATTCTATCCACATATCCAGCAAGCTTTTCAGCTTCATCCACTGTCATAGCGAGGTGACGCGATGATACCTCGTTCTCTAAGTCTTCTCTGTTCGGCCTGTCTGACATTTTACCTTCCTATCTGGAAAAAGGTTGTTATGCGCCGTAATAACCTTCAAATTCCATGGATTCTTTTGCTCTCAAACGGTCGAGCAGGTCTCTGGCATCATTGCGTTCCCCGCCCTGAACAACAACACTTCTGATACCAACAGGTCCCACATATGATCCGTCGTCAAGTTTAAGCAGCGGAATCTCCCCGCCAAGCTTTCCAGTTACGGATTTTATACCTTCGCTTTCAGTACCGGGCAGAAGAAGAATCAGCGTTCCTGTGGTTGCCCTTATTCCGATATCTATATTTCGGAGAGAGGAAATCAGGTACCTGGCTGCTGCACCCATTACATCTCTTGTTTTTATCCCATCACCTTTTTCAGCCAGCTTCAACTGCAGTTCCATTACCGCCAGAGAGCTGCCAAATCTTTCAACCCTTTCAAGCTCTTTCTCAAGCGTAGACTCAAGGGACTGTTTACCCATAAATCCGGTCTCAGGATCGAGGCTTGAAGTTCTTCCAAACCGCTCAAGAAGCCTGACATTCTCAAGGGCTGCTGCACCAACCGCTGCCAGAGCTCTGAGAGTTTCTTCCCGAAGTGCACCGCCTCCTTCGAACGCGCCAACGGTGATAACTCCATAAAGAACACCCTCGACCAGCATGGGAGCTGCAAACTCCGGTTTGAAACCGGGAATATCACTCATTATCATTTTCCTGCGGACAAGAACACTTTCTTTATCAAGCCCGCTTCTGGAAAGAAGTCTTCCGGTTTCAGCAGCAAGGCCAACAAAACCGTCACCAAGTCCGAGGTTTACCCGTTTTCCCAGAACCTTTGAAAGACCGGTAGACGCGGAAAGACCAAGTCTGGCACCTGCTCTGTCTGCAAGAAACACAGCTGACTCGTTTGCCTTTAGAAGGTTCTGGCATGCTCTGTTAATGTAGTTTACAACCTCATCACCGTCTTTCCCGGCAAATATCATCTTTACAATGTTCGGGAAAAGCAGTATCAGGTCGCTTCCTTCACGCTCACCTTTTTCGTATCCCTGCACCTTCAACCTTAACTGTGACGCCTCGCTTGTTGCCTTTCTGGCAGCTCTGGTAAGCGCAGCAGAAGCTTCTGATGCCATTTTGTCTTTCTTGCGCATCAGGTTCAGAAACACTGCATACGAAGCTACAGCACCCAGAATCAACCCCACAATAATGCCAGCAACCATATCCGCCCCCTTCCTGCTAAAAAGTCAGCCGAGACCAACGCGCCCCAGAATGTGTTCCTCATTCCGCAGATGATTGCCTATAGTACAGATATTACCAAGTTCCTCCGTGGGAACAACCCCTGTGATTTCATTGTTTGAAACAGCTGAATCTGCAAACGACTCACCGCTCTCCATGGCATCCATTGCAATTCTCTGCACCAGGGCATAGGAGTCTTCTCTTGTAAGACCATGCCTCACCAGTGCAAGCATTACAGACTGAGAAAAGTACCTGTCTCCGGCTTTCTCCACATTTTCGGTTACAGCATTCTCAAGCACTTTCAACCCGGAAGCAAGTTCTGCCGCTTTGCGAAGACCGTAAAGAGTTACCCCGCAGGCATCAGGAAAAACAAACCTTTCAGCAGCAGAATGGCTTATGTCTCTCTCGTGCCACAGGGGAGTATTCTCCAGACCAACAACAAGATAACCGCGCAGAAGCCTTGCCAGACCGCAAAGCCTCTCTCCCACAATAGGGTTCCGTTTGTGGGGCATGGCGCTTGATCCCTTCTGCCCCTTGCCAAATCTCTCTTCCACCTCTCCAACCTCTGTTCTCTGAAGGTGTCTGCACTCTGTGGCAAACCTCTCCATAGCTCCACCGATTGAAGAAAGTGCATACAAAAACTGGGCGTGTCTGTCGCGGGCTACAACCTGTGTAGGTACTTCCTCCACACCGAGACCAAGTTTGTCACATACGTATTCTTCCACTGAAGGATCAAGGTATGCATAGGTTCCCACAGCACCTGAGATTGTGCCGACACACGATGACTTAAGCCCGTCCTCAAGTCTTTTGACACACCGGAGGTACTCGGAGTAGTGCCCTGCAAACTTCAGAGCAAGTGTGGTTGGTTCAGCGTTCATTCCATGGGTCCTGCCCATGCACACAATACCCTTTGTTCTGTGTACAAGACCAGCCAGTGCCTCGCCGTACTGTTTCAGAGCCTGCATTATCAGATTACCGGAATCGCGTATCTGCATTGCCATACAGGTATCAAGAATGTCGCTGGAGGTCATACCGTAGTGAATGTGCCGGCTTTCAGTGCCCAGAGATTCAGAAACCGATGTAAGGAATGCTATAACATCGTGTCTGGTAACCTCTTCTATTTCATTTACTCTTTCGGTTCTGAAAGAAGCATTGTCTCTTATTTTCTCGTAATCCTCCCTGGGAACAAGGCCTGCTTTGAACCTGGCTTCAACAGCCAGAATTTCGATCTCCAGCCACCGGGAGTACCTGGCTTCGGTGGTCCATATTCCGGTCATCTCCGGTATGGCGTATCGTTCAATCATAGAAACCTCTCAAACTACTGCGGCATTACCGCGCCTGAAGTCAGCCCGGCATAGATCCAGGCAAACAGTGACTTCTCGGGAATGTAAACTCTGTACCAGTCCGGAGCCTCACCTGTCACCATCAGAGTATCTCCTGCATGGGCAGAACCAACAACTGCATACAGGGTACCGGGACCCTGTCTGAGGTTAACTGTGCTTCCGGTAACAGTAACCGTCTGATAGGGATTGGGTGGAGCAGAGAAGGTAACACTTTCGGCTGAATCCTCACCGGTGGTGGAGCTGCCGCATCCAAAAAGCAGCATCATTACAATCATGAGAACGAAATACTTCATATACTCCTTAAAGGCTGCACAGCAGGAACGGGATAAGACCGGCAATCAACAGACTCCCATCGGAAATTACTCTTACGGACAGTTCAGACGGGAATGATTCCTTCTCCAGATGAATGTATGCCCATATGAGCAGAACGGGAGCCGCTACGAAACCAAGGGCACAGGGTGGAAATTTCCCCATAAGAACCGCTGAAACCTGAACAAGAACTACTGCAGATGCACTGGAAAGAAGAATCTTCCGGCACCTGACAGCACCAAGATGAAGCGGCAGTGTATCCATACCAAGAAGTGCATCACCCTGAAGGTCTACCAGATCAAGAAACAGCGATCTGCTGAAGAAAAGAAAAGCCAGAGACACTGGCCAGATCAGCAGTCTCAGGCTGAAATCAAGCCCCGCAAGAGATACTGCCGGCAGTATGCACACAAGAAAGCTCCATGCCAGGGTAAACATTATCTCACGGGAACCGGGTATTGTGCGGAGAAGATCAAAAAACTGACTGTTTTTCAACAGAGGAAGCGCGTAAAGGAAACAGAACAGGGTGGCAACCGCTGTCCACAAAAGCCACGCGGTTCCAAGATGAAAAGAGAGAGCAACTGAGCCCAGGAAACTGAAACCGGCAAGCAGCAGCATAACACGTTCATGAGCCCTGATTAACTCCTGCCTCTTCTGACTTGTCATTGTAACCTGCCTGCACTCCAGAACAGCAGTGAAATTCGTGAAAGACCACAGAAGAAGCCCTGCGGCAAGACCCGCAACCCCCCATCCGGTACCCCCCAGCGTTTCACCCTGAGCAAGGGCTATCACAAGGGCGATGAAAGGTATGTGAACACCGCTGAAAATCAAGTTTCTGAACACATTTCGAATCCACCCGGCGCCTGTTGATTCCCCCTGTATCTCAAGCAGACGCTCACGCACTTTTCTTATACTCCAGCCGGGAGTGGATGCTCCTGCAGAGAGAAGAACCCTTCTGTATGGCTTCAGGAGCTCTGCGTCGAGTTCGTTGTGCCTTTCAATCCTGAAAACAGGCAAACCTGTTTCACCGGCAATTGTGGCCAGCCGTCTGGTGTTCGCACTGTTGCTTCCTCCAACCACCACAACTGCGTCCACCCTTCCCAGCAGCTCACGGAGTTCCTTCTGCCGGCTGGCTGTTGAATCACAGATGGTGTTCGAGAACTCTATTCCCGGCCATCGTTTCTTTAGAAGATCAAGTATCTCCGAGAATTCCTCACAGTTCTGAGTGGTCTGAGACAACAGGAAAGGTCTGTCCAGATCCGGAAGCTCCCGTGCATCTGTCACTGATGAAACCACCATTCCGGAAGAACCGGCGGAAGACAGTATCGCCTTTACCTCATGATGCCCCGGATCCCCAAAAATGATTACATCGTAACCGTTCCGGGACATTTTCCCGGCAATGGCGAGGGCTCTTCCAACACGGGGACATGTAAGGTCTTTCAACTTCAGCGGAAGTTCGTTCAACCTCTCCCGTTCCTCAACTGTAACACCGTGGGTTCTAAGGAACAGCGTACCGCCGCTTTCGTCCCACGGTTCGCTGGACAGCCCGACACCCCTGTCTTTAAGCGCTTCTATTACCTGGGGATTGTGAACCAGAGGCCCGTAAACACGAAAAGGGCCTTCACCCTTTTTTATCTCTGTAACGACACTGTCTACCGCCCGGCGCACTCCCCAGCAGAAACCTGCAGTTTTTGCCACTATTACACTCATAGGGCAAAGATACAATAATCTCCAGTGCTTCCGTTAACAAACGGTGACCCTGTCAGTAGATGGTGTGCTTCACACTAATTGAATGCAGCCTTGACCGAACCCCATGTGGTGTTTGCAAGAGCCCATTCAAGCATCCCCGCGCGGACAAAGTAATCGCCCATGTCGCCCCATGGCTCCCAGATTATGAAGTCATCACTGAAAAAACTGTGGGTTCCAGGTGTACCGTCAGACAGTGTGGAAGACCACCCGCCTGAACTCATCTGTGTGTTTGCAAGTGCCCGGAAGTGGCGGCTGTTCCGTCATCGTACTGAAGCCATTCGGTGGTTTTCTGATGAACTGGATCGGAATCAACCGCAACCTGACCTGCGAAAGCAACCAGTGAAAGCACAGCGAGTATCGCTGCTGCCTTCTTCATAAGTTCCCTTTTAACTGAAAAGGCCGGCTCCCACAGGAACCGGCCTTACAGTAACCTAAGTCAGATGACTAAAATGCAGCCTTGAGAGAACCCCATGTGGAGTTGTCGAGGGCT